>JAOUEE010000046.1 GCA_029858875.1 Acidimicrobiia bacterium | reverse complement strand
CGGACCCTGGCTCGGTTGTCGGGTCCTGGGGCGGGTCGGTGTCGCCTTCGGCGGACCCTGGCTCGGTTGTCGGGTCCTGGGGCGGGTCGGTGTCGGCTTCGGCGGACCCTGGGTCGGTGGTGGGGTCTTGGGGTGGGTCGGTGTCGGCTTCGGCGGACCCTGGGTCGGTGGTGGGGTCCTGGGGTGGGTCGGTGTCGGCTTCGGCCGATGCCGGAGCGGGGGAGCCTGCCGGGCGGCCGAAGGGGTCGTCCTTGCGGGCGGCCAGCTCGGCGACGGCCTCGCGGTAGGCCGCCTCGGCCTCGGACTTCTGTTCGGCGGTGGCCCGGTTGTCGTTGGTGAGCTTGCGTACGCGGGCCGCGGCCTCGTCCTTGCGCCGCTCGGCCTTGGCCACGATCTTGGCCGCCTTCGCCTCGGTGGCCGTTTGTTCCACGTGCGAGTTGAACAGCTCCAGCGAGCTCAGCAGGTCGGGATCCAGGTCGGTGGCATCAGGCATGGTCCCATCTTGGCCCGTCGACTCCCCGTCGGCCACGACCGGCGATCAGCGCTCGGAGGGATACCGCAACCCGATGTCGGCCCGGATGGCGTCCAGTCGACGCATCATCGCCAACGTGTAGGCATGGGGGACGACGGGGCTCTCGGAGCGCCCCTCGTCGAGGCAGTCGATCAGGTGCTGGGCCTGGCGGTGCAGCCCGTTGTCCGGCGTCTCGATGCGCCGGGAGCCGTCGCCGTTGTGCACGGTGATGGCCTCGCTGGTGTGGAACGGCATCTGCCACTCGATGATGCCGGCCGACCCGATCAGGTTGGCACCGATGGTGGTGTGGGCATCGATCGACGTCACCAGCCGCGCCGTCTCGCCGGTGGCGTAGCCGGCCAGCAGGGTGGTCGTCAGGTCGATCCCGTCGGCGACCACGGCGCGAGCGTCGAGCGTGTCGGGTTCTCCCAGTAGGAACCACGCCAACCCCAGCGGGTACACACCCAGATCCAGCAGCGAGCCGCCGCCCAGGGCCGGGTCCCGCAGCCGGTGACCCACACCGGGTGCGGTGGGGAAGCAGAAGTCCGCGGTCAACACCCGCGCCTCGCCGATGGCGCCGCCATCGAGCTGCTCCTTGCCCGCCACCCAGGCCGGCGAGAAGCGAGCCCACATGGCCTCCATCAGGAAGCGGTCGTTGGCTCGGGCCGTGTCGATCATGCGCTGGGCCTCGGCCGCGTTGATGGCGAAGGGCTTCTCGCACAACACGTGCTTGCCGTGCTCGAGCAGCAGACACGTGTCCTGCGCGTGGCGGCTGTGGGGAGTGGCGATGTACGCCACGTCCACGTCGGGATCGTTGGCCAACGCCTCGTAGCTGTCGTGGGCCCGGGCGATGCCGTGTTCGGCGGCGAAGGCCTCGGCCGCTCCGGGTCGTCGACTGGCCACCGCCGCCAGCTGTCCGCCGTCGACCCTGGCGAAGTCCCGGGCGAAGGAGCCCGCGATCTTTCCGGTGCCGATGATTCCGAAGCGTCGTTGCGTGGCCATGGCCGCATGGTAGGGGAGACGGCCGGGGCGACCGTCGGGCGGGGCCCGGTAGTCTGCCCGCCGTGGCCGAGTCCTTTCCCCGTCAGCACGCTCGTACCCGCGGCTTCACGGTGGGAGCTCCTCGTGACATCCGCGTCGGCGACGACGGTCGGCGCGTGGTCTTCCTCCGACCGGCGATACCCGGCGCCGTGGCCAATGCCCTGTGGCGGTTCGACGTCACCACGGGCGCCGAGTGGGTGCTGTTGGACCCCGACCACCTGGATGCCGCCCACCGCGACGTGCCCGATGCCGAGAAGGCACGCCGGGAGCGGGCCCGCGAGCGCGGCAGCGGCGTGGTGGCCTACGACGCCGACACCGCTCTGAGCCGCATCGTGTGTGCGCTGGGTGGAGTGCTGTACCGCATCGACACCGACGACGGAACCCTCGAGGAGCTGACCGCAGCCGAAGGGGCATTCGACCCCCGACTCCAGCCCGAGGGGGACCTGGTGGCCTACGTGGCCGGTGCCGAGGTGCGCGTCACCGACGGCCACGACGACCGCCTGATCGTGTCCGAACCGACGGCCGAGTCCGTCAGCTGGGGATCGGCCGAGTTCATCGCCGGCGAGGAGATGGGCCGAACCCGCGGCTTCTGGTGGAGCCCCGACGGGCAGCGGCTGGCGGTCGAGCGCGTCGACGTCGAGCCGGTGCAGCAATGGTGGATCGCCGCACCGGTCGATCCCGCCGCCGCGCCGCGGGCGGTGCGCTATCCGGCAGCCGGGACGGCCAACGCAGCGGTTGCGTTGGCCATCATCGACCTCGACGGCGCACGAGTGGACGTCGACTGGGCGCAGGGCCGGTTCGAGTACCTGGCCGACGTGTTCTGGCGCGACCCCGAGCGGCTCACCCTGGTCGTGCAGACCCGGGATCAGCGAACCCTCGCGATACTGGAGGCCGATGCCGCCAGCGGCACCGTCACCGAGATCCACCGCCACAGCGACGACCACTGGGTCGAGTTGGTGGCCGGGGCGCCCCGCTGGGCCGACGATCGACTGGTCACCGTTGCCGACCTGGGCGATGCCCGCCGGGTGGTGGTCGACGGCTCGCCCATCGGACCGAGCGATCTCCAGGTGCGGCGGGTCGTCGCCACCGATGATGCCGGCGTGTGGGTGCTGGTCTCACCGACACCGGAGCAGGTCGATGTCGCCCACTTCGGGTTCGACGAATCGGTGACCATGCACACCTCCGGCAGCGGGGTCCACGGTGCCTCGGTGGGCGGGCCCACCCGAGTGGTGTCGTCGGCGTCGCTCGAATGGTTCGGTGCCCGCGTCGAGGTGTGGGGCGACGACGGGTTGATCCACACCATCGGGTCCTACGCCGAGACACCCGTGATCGCCCCCCGGGTGCAACTGCGCCGGCTGGGCTCCAGGCGCCTGGCCACCGCGGTGCTCGGTCCCACCGGCCACGACGGCCGGTCGCCCCTCCCGGTGCTGCTCGATCCGTACGGTGGGCCCCACGCCCAGCGGGTGCAGGCCGCCCGAGGCCTGTACCTCACCAGCCAGTGGTTCGCCGACCAGGGCTTCCTGGTCGTGATCACCGATGGTCGGGGAACACCTGCTCGCGGCCCGGCCTTCGAACGCGAGGTCCACGGTGACCTGGCCGGGCCGGTGCTGGCCGACCAGGTCGACGCCCTCGAGGCGCTCGCCGACGTGGACAGCCGGGTCGATCTCGATCGGGTGGCCATCCGGGGCTGGTCCTTCGGTGGGTATCTCGCCGCCCTCGCCGTGTTGTCGCGGCCCGACCGCTTCCACGCGGCCATCGCCGGCGCGCCCGTGACCGACTGGCGGCTGTACGACACCCATTACACCGAGCGCTATCTGGGTCATCCCGAGGACGCGCCCCAGGCCTATGTCCGCAGCGACCTCGTGCCGCTGGCCGCGCAGCTCGATCGGCCGCTGCTGTTGATCCACGGCCTGGCCGACGACAACGTGGTCGCCGCTCACACGTTGGAGCTGTCGAGAGCACTGCTCGAGGCGGGTCGGCCCCACCAGGTGCTGCCGTTGTCGGGCGTCACGCACATGACCCCCCAGGAATCGGTGGCCGAGAACCTGCTGTTGCTCCAGCTGGCCTTTCTCCGCACCAGCCTGGGATTGGACTGACCGCAGCCGGGTCCGGCGTCGATCAGATGGCGGTCCAGCCTCCGTCCACGTACAGGACGGTTCCGGTGACGAACGTGCTGGCCGCACTGGCCAGGAAGAGCAGGGCGCCATCCAGTTCGTGGGGCCGGCCCTGGCGGCCCATCGGCGTGCCGTTGTCGATGTAGGCCCGCCCCCCTTCGGTCTCGAGCATCGAGGCGTTCATCTCGCTGGCGAACCAACCGGGGGCCAGCGTGTTGACCCGTACCCCCTTGCGGGCCCACTGGGACGCCAGCTCACGCGTCAGATTGTGGAGTCCTCCCTTGGCCGCGGCGTAGCCCGGAGCCCGCAACCGACCGCCGGCGACGGTGCCCAGCACCGAGCCCACGTTGATGATGGAGCCGCTCAGCCCGTTTGGTATCATCCACGATGCGGCCCGGCGGGCGACGGCGTAGGGCGCCACCAGGTCGAGCTGGAGCTCGCGGGTGAACTCCTCGACCGGGTAGTCCAGGGCCGGGACCACGTGGCTGACGCCGGCGTTGTTCACCACCACGTCGATGCCGCCGAAGTGCTCGACCACGCGGTCGACCAACGACTCGCCCTGACCGGGCTCGGACAGGTCACAAGAGAAGGCATGGGCCAGCGGGATCTCCGCCGCCAACGAGTCGAGCCGATCGACCCGCCGGGCGGCCAGCGCCACCCGAGCCCCGGCGGCGGCCGCCGTGCGGGCGAAGCGCTCGCCCAGACCCGAGGAGGCGCCGGTGACCAGCACGATCCGATCGTCGAGCCGGAACTGCTGTGAGGGGTCGTCGGTCACGCCGGCACGCTAATCGCCCGTCCGCTCCCCGCGGAAAGGGGCGGTGGAGGTCGGCGATCGTCGATGCCTGGCCCACCGTCCAGTGGGCTCGAACAGCCGCTGATGGCCGGCCCGATGGGACGACGCGCAGCTCGCCAGGGCGGGATGGGCCCGACCTGCGGCCAGACTGGGTCGATGCACCAGTCCCCACCCACGGCCTTCCGGGGCTGGCGCATCCTCGGGTGGTCGACGTTGATCCTGGCGCTCACCGCGCCCGGGCAGACGATCGGGGTGTCGTCGTTCATCGATCACATGATCGACGACCTCGGGGTCAGTCGGTCCACCCTTTCGGGTGCCTACCTCGTTGCCACGTTGCTCGGATCTGCGGCTCTGCCCGCCATCGGCCGATGGGTCGACCGGCGCGGCGTGCGCCACGCCACCACCGTTGTCGGTGTCGCGTTCGCCTTCGCCATCGCGCTGCTCGGCGCGGCACAGAACCTCCTCATGCTCGGGATGGCGTTCGTGGGCATCCGCATGCTGGGCCAGGGGTCGCTCTCGCTGATCGGCGACACCTCGATCGCGCTGTGGTTCCAGGCCCGCCGGGGCCGGGCGTTCGCCGTCGCGATGACGGTCTCTGCCGGCCTCATGGCCCTGAGCCCTCTGGTCTTCACCGCGCTGATCGAAGCCGTCGGTTGGCGCCCGGCGCTGGTCGTGACCGCCGTCTTCATCGTGTTGACGGTGCCGTCGATCGGCCGGTTCGCCATGGTGGACCGGCCGTCCGCGATCGGCCAGGTCCCCGACGGGATCCCGGGAGTGACCACGGAGACCTTCGTGCCGCAGCCATCGCTGACGGTGCGCGCCGCTGTGCGGACTCCGGCGTTCGCCAGCTTGATGAGCATCGTGGCGCTGTCGGCCGCCCTGATCACCGGGCTCACGTTCCACAATGTGTCGGTCATGGCCGAAGGCGGGCTCACCGACACCGAGGCTGCAGCCATCTTCGTCCCCCAGATGGTCGGGGTGGTCTCGGCCAGCTTCGTGGTGGGTTGGCTCACCGACCGGGTCCGAGCCCAGGTCCTGGTCCCGTTCGCCGGACTCTCGCTGGCCGCCGCCGTCGCCATGGCCACCGCGGTCAGCCCCGGTGTCGCCGCCATCCTCTACGGGCTCGTGTCGGGGATCGCCGGCGGGTCGATCCGGGCGCTGGGAAGCGCGCTGCTCCCGAAATGGTTCGGTACCGACCACATCGGCGCCATCCGGGGCATCAGCCATACGGTGGCCGTCGCCGCCTCGGCCACGGGGCCGCTGCTCCTGTCGATCGGCAACGATCTGAGCGACAGCTACCGCTCCGTGCTCCTGATCTGCGCCGCCGTCACCGCGGCCATCGCCGTCTCGACCGCGCTGGTGAAGGATCCGGTCGTGGCGGAGGCCCTGCCCGACCTCGTGACCTGAGGGCCAGTGCCCCAGGTCACGCGAGAGTGCTACGCACCCATCAGCTCCCGCAGGAACGGGGCGGCGGGCTGGTGGAGATCGTCGATCCGCAGCCGGCCGTCGTCCACCACCAGCACTCGATCGGCCAACCCGCGGAGGTCGTCGGCGTCGTGGGTCGTCATCACCACGTGCCGCGCCGGCTGGCTCTGCACCAGCGAGCGCAGCAGAGGGCGTACGGCGGCGTCGGCCGCGGCGAAGGGCTCGTCCAACAACAGCACCTCGGGCTCGGCGGCCAGCGCCCGGGCCAGTGCCGTGCGTTGCCGCTGCCCGCCGGACAGGTCGCCCGGGTGGTCGTTGCGTCGATCGGCCAGCTCGACCCGCTCCAACCAGGCCGCGGCGGAGGCGTCGGCTTGGCGGCGCGGGGTGCCCCGGCACCGCAGCCCGAAGGCCACGTTGTCGAGCACGGTGAGGTGTTGGAACAGGCGATGGTCCTGGAACACCACGCCCACCCGTCGGTCCGCCGCCGGGACCCAGTGGTGGCCGTCGGGTTCGTCCCACAGGTTTCCGGCCACCTCCAGCCGCCCCGTGTCGAGGGCGAGCAGGCCGGCCAGCAGGTGGATGATCGACGACTTGCCCGCCCCGTTGGGGCCCACCACGGCGATCCGTTCAGCGTCAGCCGCCTCCAGAGCGAGAGCCAGCGTCAGTTCGCCCACGATCGCCGTCCCCTGCAGTACCAGGGTCATCGCAGCAGCCACTTCTCGCGCAGACTCACCAGTACGGACAGCGACACGGCCAGCATGATCAGGCTGACGGCCAGCGCCGATTCGAAGCGACCACCTTCCAGGTCCTCGAAGATGGCCAGGGGCAGCGTGCGCGTACGGCCGGGGACGTTGCCGGCGAAGGTGAGGGTGGCCCCGAACTCGCCCAGGGCTCGGGCCCAGGCCAGGGCCGCGCCGGCGGCGATGGCCGGGCGGGCTCGGGGCAGGGTGATGCGGCGCAACACGGTGGCCGGTGAGGCACCGAGGGTGGTGGCCGCGTCCTCCAAGCCGTCGGCGTCAGGGTGCAGCGCCGACTCGGCGGTGATGACGAAGAAGGGAAGCGCGACCACCGTGGCGGCCAGGACCGCTCCGGCGGTGGTGAAGGGCAACGTGATGCCGATGCCGTCGAGCGCGGGGCCGAGCAGCCCGCGTCGGGGGCTGAGCGCGAACAGCAACGCCGTGCCCGCCACGACGGGCGGCAGCACCATGGGCAAAAGCACGACGGCCCGCACCACACGGCTCCAACGGTGGGGCATGCGGCCCAGGAACCAGGCCAACGGCAACCCGAGCAGCACGGACAGGGCGGCGCTGGTGAGGCTGACCACCAGCGAGATGCGCAGGGCATCCACGGTCTCGGGCTCCGCCCACAGGTCGATCACCGACGACCACGGCATGCGCCACAGCAGAGCCACGATCGGCAAGGTCAGCAGTGTCACGCCGAGAACGGCGGGGACGGCCAGCAGGCGCGGGGTCCGGGTCGGCGGCCTCATGGCTGCTCGAACCCGGCCGCACCGAGAATGGCCTGGGCCGGCTCGGTGGTCAGCCAGTCGACGAAACCGGTGGCGTCGGGGTCCGAACCGTCCACTGCGGCGGCCAGGTAGGGCGCGCCCGTCGGCCCCCCTCCGGGCAGGGCAAGCGTTTCGACCGAGCCGGCCGCGGCGCGGGCATCGGTGACGTAGACGACACCGGCGTCCACGCTCTCGCTCTGGACCCGGGTGAGCACGCTGCGCACGGAGGGATCGAGGGTGTCGGCACTGATGACCATTCCCTGGTCGGCTGCCGCACGGGCCGTGAGGTCGCCGCAGGGAACGTCGGGGGCGCAGATGGCCACGAGCAGGTCCGGGTCGGCCAGGTCGGACAGTGTCGTCACGCCGCCCGGGTTGCCCGGGGGCACCACGATGACCAGCCGATTGCGGGCGAACACGACCGGGTCGCCGGTGATGGCGCCGGCGTCGACGGCACGAGCCATGCTGGCCTCGTCGGCCGTCAGCAACACGTCGGCCCGGCGCCCTTCGATGATCTGGGTGGCCAGCGAGTGGCTGCCGGCGAAGTCGTGGACGATGTCGAGCTCGCCCTGCTCCCGGTGGTAGGCGTCGGTCAGCTGCGGAGCCACCTCGGTGAGCGATGACGCAGCCAGCAACGAGAAGTCGGGATCCGTCGTCCCGCACCCCCCGGCCAACAGGGCGAGGAGCAGCCCGACGATGCCCGGCCGGGTGGTCATGCGGGTCGTTCGATGATGACGTTGGTGGCCTTGACAGTGGCGACGGCAAGCACCCCCGGCTCCAGTCCGAGCGCATGGACGGCCTCGGCCGAGATCAGGGCCACGATTCGGTTGCGGCCGCTCACCAGTTCGACCTGGGCCATGACCGTGTCGGCCCGCACCTTGGTGACCAGGCCCGTGAACCGGTTGCGAGCCGACATCTCGCGGTGCTGATCGGCAGTGTCGGGTTCGGCCAGTTCGACGGCGAAGCGGGCCAGTTCGGCGCCGTCCACCAGTCGGTGTCCGCCGTCGGTGCGATGGGTGCGCAGCCGTCCCTGGTCGGCCCAGCGGCGGACGGTGTCGGTGCTCACCCCCAGCAACTCGGCCGCTGTACCCATGCGAAACTCGGACATGCAAGAATTATCGGATGAATACCTGGGACACGCCAAGTTTCTAACGGTCGCAGGCCGTGGCGATTACCGTCGTGGCCATGTGCCGGAACATCACCACCCTGCGGGGACTGGAACCAGTGGCGTCGCCCGAGGAGATCGAGGCGGCCGCCCGTCAGTACTGCCGAAAGGTCAGCGGCGTCCAGAAGACGTCGCGGCAAACCGAGGACGCCTTCGAGAAGGCGGTGACGCTGGTGGTCGCGGCCACCACCGACCTGCTCGCAGCGCTGCCGCCCCGCAAGCAACCCCCCAAGTCCGACCCGCCGTTGCGTCGGCTGGCCGCTCGAGCCTGACCGCCCCGCGGTGGTCTCAGGCGGTGTCGATCCGCCGAAAGGCCTCGGTGAGTCGACCCTCGGGGAGACCCGCCGCGGTGGTCACGCCGGCCGCCCAGGGCCGCAGGAGGGCGTCGAGGTCATCGATCCAGCCCGTCTGTGAGGCGTGACTGCGGAGGGCGGCCACCTTGCGATCGAAGACGTCTGTGATGTCGATGAAGACGTCGGTCGGGTCGAGCATGCCGATCCACACCTCGGGTACGGCATGCGGATCAAGCCCCTCGTCGTCGTAGAGCTCCACGTGGGCCCACCGGTTGCGGGCATCGGGGTAGACGGCGGCCATGGTGGCCTCGGCCACGGCCAGGTGGTCGGGGTGGCTGGCGTAGATGCGGTCCCATCGACGCTCCGGGTTCTGGGCGATCACCAGCTGCGGTCGGACCTGGCGGATCACCCGGCTGATGTCGCGCCGCAGCTCCAGTGATGCGGTGAGGTGGCCGTCGGGATGGCCCAGCCAGCGGATGTCGGTCACGCCCACCTGGGCACCGGCTGCGTGCTGTTCGGCCTGGCGCTCGGCCGCCACACGGGCCCGATCGGTCTCGTCATCGGGCGGTCCTGCCTCGCCGCTGGTGACCAGTGCGTAGACCACCTCGGCCCCGGCGTCGGTCAGTCGGGACACCGTGCCCGCCGTGCCGAAGTCGATGTCGTCGGGGTGGGCCACCACCACCAACACCGGCGACGGCGGTTCGGACAGATCCAGGTGCTCCATCGCCCCTGTCTACCGGTGAGCGGCTTCGACCCCGCGACAGGTCAGGGATTTGCGTCGCGTGGGGGGTGGGCTCACGCTGGGGCCATGGGGTTGTCGTTGTACGAGACCAAGAAGTTCCTCCTTCGACCCCGTACGGCGCGGCGGCGGGCCAAGGAGACCAGCAAGGACATGATCGGCCGCATCATGTTGGAGGGGCATTACTACCGGACGCCCATGTATGACTTCTTCGGTGCGGTGGCGAACACGCCCGACCTGATGACCGATTTCGATCTGCCCGACGGTGCGGTCGTGTTCGACGTGGGCGCCTACACGGGCGAGTGGGCCGTGCCCATGACGCAGCGCCACCGCATCGAGCTCCACGCCTTCGAGCCGGCCGATGACGGGGTGGCCGAGCTCACCGAGAAGCTCGGGTCCGATCCGCACGTCCACGTGCATCCGTATGGCCTGGCCGAGCGCGATTTCAGCTCGACGATGGCGCTCAACGGGCCGGGTTCGTCCATCTACGCCGACGATGGTTTGTACGGCTCGCAGACGGCCGAGATCCGCGACGTGGTACCGGTGTTGGCCGAGCTTGGGATCAGCCACATCGACCTGCTGAAGATCAACATCGAAGGAGCCGAGTACGACCTGCTCGATCGTCTGATCGACGCTGGATGGTTGGCCCGCATCGACCAGCTGTTGATCCAGTTCCACGAATGGCACCCACTGGCGTACTGGCGGCGGTGGCGCATCCGGCGCCGGCTGCGCCGAACCCATCGACAGGTCTGGGACTACGACTTCGTGTGGGAGTACTGGCGTCGGTCGTGAAGCGGGGAATCCGCCGCCCCGATCGATGACAGGTCGGGCCACAGGTGGGCGATGAGCGACAGCTTCAGAAGGGCGTCGCGCGTGTCGAGGAGCTCTCGATCGAGTCGGGTCCGCCAGTCGGGACCGCGGGTGTGGTCGAACACCACGCGCGACAGCGTGGGGGCGCCGTAGGCCAGGCGTAGGGCAGCCAGGTCGCTGGTGGGCGGGCCGAGTCGGACGGGTTGCCCCAGCTCGATCTGCCGCCCCAGCACCGCCCGTGACGCGGCATCGACTGTCGGTGAGTGGGCCGAGAGGTCGATACGGGCCAGCAGCTGCACCAACCGCAGATCGTCGAACGTGAACTCGTGGTCCGAGGACAACAAGCGGATGGTGAAGATGGTGGGGAGGTCGGTGAGGCCCCGGTCGGCGTCGGGCGCCGAGGTATAGGGACTGGGTACCAACTCGATCCCGGGCGCGGCCTCCACCGCGTCGAGCACCCCCGTGGCCAGCGCCCGCAGGATCTCGTCGCGGATGGATGGCGACACGCTCAAGAAGGCGGCCATCTCCCGCGATGCGGCCCACCAACGCAGGAGCAGGCCGAGGTTCGGTTCATCGGGGAGGGCCCCACGCAGCCGGGTCAGATGGGGCGGGATCGCGCGGCGGTCGAGGTAGTCGACCAGACCCGGGAACGGGGCACAGGCGCGGAGGCGCTCGGTGATGGCCGCCGGCACCAGCACCGCTCCCGAGAACGGGGGACCGGCGAAGAACTTCGAGCCGGTCATGATCACGCTGCGTCCGGCGTCGAGGTGCTCGCCCATCCGCTCCTGATCGATGCGCGTCTGCGCCGCGTCCACCACCATGTCGAGCCGGTCGCCGAACTCGTCACTCCACGATTTCAGGGTGGCGTCGCGCGGTGCCCGGATGCCGGTCTTGGTGCCGTCCACCAGGTGCACCAGCACCTGCTGATCGTCGCCGATGTGGCGGCGCACGTGGCGTCCGATCTCGTCCTCGAGCTCCTCGACGGGCCGAAGGGATCCGTCGCCTCGGCGTACATCGACCGATTCGACGCGCACGTCGTCGGGCACACCGACGAGCAGCTCGCCGGGCAAGGCCGGCCGACCGTTGGGTGTCTGGGTCGAGAAGTGACGCCCGGTCGCCGCTCGGTCGGTACCGCTGCCCACCTCGGAGGGGCCGACGATGATGACGGTGACGGGTCGGCCCGTGGCCACGGCGGCGAGCAGCCCGATGTACTCGGCGTCGGTGCCCGACGGTGTGGGCAGCACGGCCACATCGGCGTTCGGGGACACGCCGAGCGAGCGGGCGACGTGGCTTCGGATGCCGACCCAGTGCTCCTCGACGAAATCGAACAGGCGATCGTGCAGTGCCGCCTCGACCAGCTCGATGCGCAGCGCGTCGGCCACTCCGAAGGCGTGTTCGGACGGCGACGATGCGGTGCAGGACGAGAACGAGGCGAACCACGGTCGGGGTACGGGCGAGACGCCGTAGCGGTTCTCGCCGCTCTCCCAGTCGACCAGCTGGCGGTCGTCGCCCCCCGAGGCCATCAGCGCGGCGGTGGGGACGGCAGTCACCAGGGCGCCGGTGGCCATGGTCACGGCGTGCGTCAGGTCGCGGCTGGCGGGGAGGTCGAGCTCGTCGACCACCACTTCGACGGCGCGTTGGCGGATGTCGAGGGCCGGTGCCGGGAGATCGGCCACCACCGCCCGCACCGCGCCACGGACGGGACCGCTGACGGTCTGGGGATCGATGACGTGGCGGCCGTGGCGGATCTCGAGATAGGCGACCGCGGTGAATCGGGCCAGGATGCGACGAGCCAGCCAGTCGGCCGTGCGGTCGTCGTCACGCTCCACGCCCAGTGTCACCAATTCGAGTCCTTCGCGCACCGCCAGGGCGGCGGTGGTGAACTCGCCGCACACGGCTCCGGCGATGCGGATGATCCCGTCGCAGACCTCGACGGGAACGACCTGGTCCTCGAACACCCGGAGGGGCTGCTCTCGCAGCTGTGGGGCGATCTCGGGAAGCCCGCACACCTCGACCAGGGCTTGCGTCGGGGGGCCGGCCGCAGTCACCACGCCCAGACTGTCGGCTGCCTCGAAGGCTCGTTGCTCAGGCGTCATACTGCCGGTCGATCAGGTCGAGGAGCTGCTCGTCGAGGTCGCCCTCGTCGCGCAGCGTGGCCGTCTGTCCGTACAGGGCCGGACGCGACCGGCCCGAGGGCGGTGGCGCCAGGTCGGCCGCAGCGCGAAAGGATTGCACGAACGGTTGCACCGATTCATCGTGACCGGGATTGACGATGAAGTGCAGGCAGTCCGGGTCCTGTTGGCGGTCGATGCGCCAGCCTTCGGTTTCGAGGCGATCGGCTATCCACTGCACGTCGTGTCGACTGGAACCGACGGCGAACACGCTCATGGCCGGCTGCCCGACCAACGCCAGACCGTCGATCGACAGCAGGCCTTCCTGGAGCTGGGTCGTGATGGCCATCACCCGCTTGAACAGGTCGGTGTAGCCGTCGAGCCCGAGGTGGGTGATGGCGGCCCAGGCCGCGGCGATCGCACCACCGGGTCGGGTCCCGAGCAGGGTCGGGGACGACAGCGTGCCGCCGGGCCAGCCCACCTGGGTGAAGTACTGGAAGCGCCGCAGCGCCCGGTCGGCGTAGAGGACCGTGGATGTGCCCTTCGGTCCGTAGCCGTACTTGTGCAGGTCGGTGGTCACCGAGGTGACGCCGGCGACGTCGAAGGCGAACGGCGGGGTGGGGCGACCGGCCCGCCGCAGAACCGACAGGAAGAACCCGCCCAGGCAGGCGTCGACATGGAGCCCCACCGAATGGTCGTCGGCCAGCTGCCCGAGCTCGGCGATGGGGTCGACCACTCCGTAGGGGTAGCAGGGGGCCGACGCACCCAGCAGGATCGTTCCCGGGCCGATCGCATCGGCCATGGCGTCGATGTCGGCGGTGAAGGCGTTGCTCACTGGCACGAGGTGGACCTCCATGCCGAGCACATGGCCGGCCTTCACGAACGCCGGGTGGGCGGTGGTGGGCAGCACCATGCCCAGACCCTGGGCTGGTCGGCCCGCGGCGATGGCCTGATCGCGGTGGGCCTTCACCGCCAGGAAGATGGACTCGGTTCCCCCCGACGCCATGGTTCCGCCGGCCCGCCCGGGGTCGGCGCCCAGCAGGTCGAGCACCATGGCGACGATGTCGGCCTCCATGCGCCGCAGGGACGGGAACGCCGTCGCACTCAGCGCGTTCTCGGCGAAGTAGGCCTGGTACACGTCCTTCAGCAGCGCATCGTGTTCATCGTCGGCCCGGTAGACGAGGCTCCACGTGCGCCCGTGCTGCCAGTCGGCGTCGTCGGCCTTCATGGCCAGCGCCCGTCGCATCACCTCCTCGCGCGGGAGGCCGGTGATCGGGAAGCCCAGGCGCGCGGGTGAGGTCGGTGACACGATCTTCCCGAGAGTACCGCGTGGCCCCCGGATACGCCCTTGCCGGGGAGTCGCGCTAGAGGGGGAACACCAGATCGTCGGGCTCGGGGGCCTCGTCGATGAGCCCCAGCTCGGCCAGCTGCTCGGCGATCTCGACGAAGTCGTCCTCGTCGACGGGTTCGCCCTCGTCGTACTCGATGAGATCCAACCAGGCCCGCGCGTCGGCCTCGGCCAACCCGTAGGCGTCGATGATCTGGGCCACGGCGTCATCGACGTCCTGGTCGACGAACGCGTCGGCCGCCTCGGCCGCCGCGGCCAGGAGGTTGGCCACTTCCACCGAACGTCCGCCGGCGAGCAGGTCCTCGTGCACGGCGATCACGAAGGCCGGCCACGGGGTGGGTTGCACACCGATGCGGGCGAACTCGCCTCGATCGACCAGCGGTGCGGTCATGAACCGGTCCCAGAGGAACACGTCGGCTTCGTCGTTGGCCAGGGCGGCCCGAGCTCCGTCGACGTCGCCGACCACCACGAAGCGGTCGTCGTCGACCTCGAAGCCCAGCCGGTCGGCCAGCACGTGGGCCATCAGGTGCGATCCCGAGCCGAGGCGGGAGACGGCGAAGCGGTGCTCGGGACCGAGGGCGTCCTCGGTGAGGGCGGAGCCGCCGGCCACGTGCACGCCCCAGTGCAGCGGCGAGGTGACGAACACGCGGACGACCCGGGCCGGCGCACCTCCGACGATGGCGGCGATTGCGCCCTCGGTGAGCACCACGGCAGCGTCCAGTTCACCGTCGGCGAGGGCCTGCATCATCTGCCCGGTGCCACCGGGCATGTCGGTCCATTGGATGCCGGCATCGGGGAATCCGTCACCGGCCAGCGCCTGGTGCCAGGGGAGGTTGACGTGCTCGGGTACCCCGCCGAGGCGTATCGGTTCACTCATGGTTGGTGCTTCCTGGTGCGAGTTGGGCCAGTGCGGTGTTGGCGGCGTCGAGATCGGCCTGCGCCCGGGCCAGCAGCTCACGGGTCTCGGCCACCAGCTCGGGCTTGGCGTTGTTGACGTAGCCCGGGTTGGCCAGGCGCGATTCGAAGTTGGCCACCTGGCCGGCCTTGTCGTCGATGAGCTTGGTCAGGCGGGCCCGTTCGGCGTCGGCATCGGCCTCGTCGACCAGCCCCGACACGAGCACCTGCTGGCCCTCGAAGGCCAGGGGACTGGCGATGGCCGGCGGGTCGTCGCTGGAGCGAACCGCGTCGACGCCCGCGAGGGACTCGACCGTTCCCTCGGCCTCGGCGATGAGCGTGGCCACGCCGTCGGGGACGTGGAGCACCACCGGCTTGCGGGGGCTCACGTTCTTCTCGGCCCGAAGGGTGCGCACCATCCCGATCAGGCTGTCAGCCCGGTCGAACGTCTCGAGGCAGGCGGTGTCGCTCACCGAGCCGGCCGTGACGGGCCAACCGGCAGTGGCCAACAGCTCGCTGTCGGGCAGATCCAGTCCGGCGATCTGGCCGATGCGGGCCGCGCGCACATGGGGCCACAGGGCCTCGGTGACGAACGGGCAGACCGGATGCATGATGCGCAGCACGGCGTCGAGCACCGCTCCGAGCACGACCTGCTGGTCGGCGTCGTCGTCGACCGTGGGTTTGACCATCTCGAGGTAGCGGTCGCACACGTCGTGCCACACGAAGTCGTACACCGTGTCGGCGTACACGTTGAACTGATAGCGGTCGAGCGCTCCTTCGAGGGTGTCGAGGGTCTGGGTGAGCCGGGCCAGGATCCATCGGTCGGCGAACCGGCTGGCCGTGGGGTCGACCGGGACGTCCGGGGCGACCCCACCGTCGAGGCGGCGCAGCGCGAACCGGGTGGCGTTCCACAACTTGTTGGCGAAGTTGCGACCGATGTCGAACTTGGTGGAGGTGTTGCGGGCGAGGGGTTGCTCGGGCGTCGGTTGCACCTCGCCGGTGGCCACGCCGTAGGCGCTGATCATCGACTTGGCGGGGTCGGCGGGGGACTGCTGCACGGCGGCGGCCACCACGTGGCCGGCGGAGGTGCGCACGACCTCGGGGATGAACGTCTCGCCCGAATGCGGACACACCATGTCCACCGGCATGCGGACGTCCTGGGTGTCGGTGGTCATCTGCACCAACGTGAAGCGCAGGGCGTCGGCCCCGTGGCTGTGGATGATGTCGCGGGGATCGACACCGTTGCCCAGGCTCTTGGACATCTTCTGGCCGTGTCCATCCTGGATCATGGCGTGGATGAAGACGTCGTCGAAGGGCAGCTGGCCGTCCATGAAGTAGCGGTTGAACATCACCATCCGGCTGACCCACAGCGTGATGATCTCGCGGGCGGTGGTGAGCACCGAGGTGGGGTTGAAGGCCTCGAGCAGGCCGGCGGTCTCGGGATGGTCCTCGGGCCACGGCCATCCCATGGTGGACATGGGCCACAGGCCCGATGAGAACCAGGTATCCAGCACATCGGGGTCGCGGGTGAAGCCCGCTTCCTCGAGGGCGGCGGCCAACTGCGCCTCGTCCATCGACTCATCGGCGCGGTCGAGGCGGGCCAGAGTGGACTGGGGCGGCAGGCAGACGCTCTCGTCGATCTCGTCGACGGTGGTGCGCCGGGCCACGTGGGCCGCTCCGGCCGCCACCCACTGGCTGGGGACCGGGCGGGGATCGTCGATGCCGACGCCGTCGAGGGCGGCGACCACCTCGGCCGGGGCCGCGTCGTGAGGTTGGATCCGGGTCCACACCGGGATCTGATGACCCCACCAGAGCTGACGGGAGATGCACCAGTCGTTGATGTTGACGTGCCAGTCCCGGTACGTGCGGGCGTAGCGCTCGGGTTGGAAGTGGAGTCCGCCGTCGCCGGTGGT
>JAOUEE010000045.1 GCA_029858875.1 Acidimicrobiia bacterium | reverse complement strand
CCCGCCAGGTACACCCGCTGGGCACCGGCCGCCGTGAGGGCTCGGGCGGTGGACTCGCCCAGTTGGCGGTACTGCTCGTCGGAGGAGCAGATGACGGCCACCGGTGTACCGGAGGCGGCGAAGGCCGCGGCTGCCGCGGCGACGTCGGTGAAGCGCTGATCGCTCAGCGCGGCGATGCCACCGGCGGCGAAGAAGTTGGTGGCCCAGCTGGTCCGGGCGGTGTGCACCGACAGGGGGCCGAGGTTGGCGCAGAAGACCGCAGGCGCAGGTGCTGCCGACCGGGCCGCGTCGCGCAGGGCCTCGAAGGGCTCGGCCAAGCGCCGTTGCGGTAGCGGGGTGACGGTGTCGCCCGGGTCTTCGGGTCGCGGTCGGGGGGCTCGAGCGGGCCGCTCCGTGGGCTGTTCGGACAGGTCGGGGAACTCGCTCACGCCGGTGATTGCCTGGCGCCGGGTGCCGAGCGCGTGGAGGCGACGGTCCCAGGTGGCGTCGATCTCGGCGGCGACTGCGCCGGAGCGCAGCTGGGAGACCACGCCGCCTGCCGATTCGATCTGGCGGAAGCGGGCCCAGGCGGCTTGGGCGATGGCGTCGGTGAGCGATTCCACGTACCAGCTGCCGCCTGCGGGGTCGATGACCCGGGCCAGGTTGGACTCCTCGAGGAGCAGCGCCTGGGTGTTGCGAGCCAGACGGCGGCCCATCTCGTCGGGCACGCCCAGCGCGGCGTCGAAGGGTGCCGCGGTGACCGAGTCGGCGCCGCCCAGCCCGGCGGCGAAGGTGGCGATGGTCACCCGCAGAAGGTTCACCCACGGATCGCAACGAGTGAGCATGGCCGAGGACGTCACGGCGTGTTGCACCTGGCGCTGGCTGGTGGCGTCCCCGCCGCTGACCTCCACCACACGGGCCCAGAGCCGTCGGGCGGCCCGCAGCTTGGCCATCCCGGCGAACTGATCGGCCGACACGGTGATGGTGAACTCGATGCGTCTTGCCGCCTGATCCACGCTGAGGCCGCGATGGGTGAGCGCCCGCAGATACGCCACCGCCGTGGCCAGCGAGAGCGCCAGCTCCTCACCGTCGGACGCACCGGCATCGGCGTAGGGGGTGCCGTCGACCAGCACGGCGCGTACCTGCGGGAAGTCGACCACGAGCTCGATGAGGGAGCGCAGCTCGTCGAAGTGCTCCTCGAGGGGCGCTCGCAGGCGGCCGGTGGCCGCCAGCAGGCCGATGGGGTCGTCCCGCAACGAGCCACCGATCTCGGCGCCGGGGGCGGCGCCGGCCCGCCAGAGCTCGACCAGACGATGGGCGGCGGCGGCGGTGCGATGACCGGCATCCAACGCAACGGGGGCCAGATCGAACCGCACCCCCTCCAACATGCGAGCCAGATCGTCGACGTCGTCGACGCGGACCCAGACAGAACCGACGCCGCCCTCGAGACCGGTGAGGATGGCATCGTTCTGGGCGGCAGGATCGGGCAGGGCGAAGTGCTGACGCACCTCCCACCCGGCGAGGACGGCGCCGCCGGGGCGCGAACCGCGGATGTAGGGGGCCATCCCGGGAAGGCCGGGATCGGGAAGGTCGGCTGCGTCGGCGCGGGTGTAGAGCGGTTCGATGACGATGTCGTCCAGCGTCGTGGTCCGCAAGGACTCGACCGGCCGGCCCTTCAGGGCCTTCTCGGCCAGTTCGACCCATTCGTCGTGACGGGCCGGCGCGAATGCGGCCCCGAGAGAGAGATCGGTGTCGGTCATGAGCTCGCTCCGAGCGTAATTGACGGGCCCCGGGATTCCCGCACCGGTTGCGGGGACCCGTGTCGACCCGATAGCCATCGGGCAACACGAACGAGGAGTCCCCCATGCACCGACGGCCTGGCGCCCTGTTGACCCTGCTGGTGGCCATGATGGTGATGGCCGCCGCGTGCGGCAGCAGCGATGACGGTGGCGGGGCCGTGGAGACCACCACCAGTGCACCGGCCACCACCAGCGCTCCCGCCACCACCAGCGCGGCGCCCACGACCGCAGCGCCGACCACCAGCATGGCGGCACCGCCGGAGACCACCACCGCGCCAGCCGAGGTGTTGCGGATCGTGCTGGCCAACGACGACGGCGTCGGCGCCCCGGGCATCGACGCGCTGGCCGTAGCCCTGAGGGATCTCGACGACGTCGAGGTCACCATCGTCGCCCCGGCCGACGAGAAGAGCGGCAGCGGCGCCAGCACCACCGACGGGGCGCTGACGGCCGCCGCGGCCACCACGGCCAGCGGCCTGGAGGCGACCGCGGTCGATGGCTTCCCGGCCGATGCCGTGATCTGGGCGCTCGACAACGTCGATCCCGCTCCCCATGTCGTGGTGAGCGGCTCCAACTCGGGCCAGAACTTCGGGCCCCTCCAGTCGCTGTCGGGCACGGTCGGCGCGGCGCGCCAGGCCGCCCAGCTGGGAGTCCCGGCGGTGGCCGTCAGCCAGGGTTTGGCCGAACCCATCGACTTCGCCGCGAGCGTGAGCGCGGCCGTCGACTGGATCGACGATCATCGCGACGAGTACCTCGCCGGAGACGTATCGCTCTGGTCCATCAACTCGCCCACGTGCCCAGACGGCCCCCAGGGCGTGGTGGAGGTGCCCTGGGGCCCCGAGTGGAACGACCGGGGCGGTGACGTCAGCTGCGACTCCGACCTCGAGGAGCTGACCGACGACATCGATGCCTTCCTCAACGGCTGGACGGCCATATCCGAGTTGGCCATCGCCGGCTGAACGACCCGGCCGCCGTCATCGCCGGGGTTCGTCGCCTGGCGACCGCGCCCTCCGACGAGCAAGACTGACCTCATGAGAATCAGCACGATGGCCAACTACGCCGACGACCCCGCCGCGGTCGCGACCCAGGTGAAGGCCCTCGAGGACGCCGGCGTCGACATGGTGTGGATCGCCGAGGCCTACGGGTTCGACGGCGTCAGCCTGCTGGGGTTCCTGGCCGCCCGCACCGAGCGCATCACGCTCGCCTCGGGCATTCTCAACGTCTACAGCCGCACCCCGGCCTGCCTGGCCCAGACCGCCGCCGGACTGGATTCGATCAGCGGCGGGCGCTTCGAGCTGGGTCTCGGCGCCTCGGGCCCGCAGGTGATCGAAGGCTTCCACGGGATGCCGTACAAGCTGCCGCTCACCCGGGTGAAGGAGGTCATCGACATCTGTCGCATGACCTGGCGTCGGGAGCGGCTCGAGTACGACGGCAAGGCCTTCACCCTGCCCCTTCCCCCCGAGCAGGGCACCGGCCTGGGCAAACCCCTGAAGATGATCAACCATCCCAAGCGCAACGACATCCCGGTGCATGTCGCCTCGCTCAGCGACAAGAGCGTCGAGGCCACGGCCGAGATGGCCGATGGTTGGCTGCCGTTCATGTTCATTCCCGAGCGGTCCGACCGGGTCTGGGGCGACGCCATCAAGGCCGGGCTGGCCAAGCGGGCGCCCGAGCGCGGCGACCTCCAGATCGCGGCCGGCGGCGTCCTGGCCATCGGTGACGACGCCGAGAAGTACCGCGAGTACGGCCGGCCCATGGCGGCGCTGTACATCGGTGGCATGGGCGCCAGGGGCAAGAACTTCTACAACGAACTGGCCTGCCGGTACGGATTCGAGGCCGAAGCGGCCCAGATCCAGGATCTGTACCTCGACGGCCACAAGGAAGAGGCGGCGGCCAAGATCCCACCCGAGATGCTCGAGGGTGGCTCGCTGTGCGGCGATCCGGGCTACATCGCCGACAAGGTGGCTGCCTTCAAGGCGGCGGGGGTCACCAACCTGATGGTCAACCCCGTCGGCGGCGAGCCCGCCCGGCTCCTCGCCCAACTGCGCGACATCGTCGACGGCATCTGATCCGGTGGCGCACGGGCATGGGGTCCTCGATGCACGCGTCGCGGGTGACCGGGGTTCGGCCGTGAGGTGGCCCTGGTTCCGGATGGCGATACACGACTCGTCGATGGTGCCCACCTACCTCCCCGGCGATCGGCTGCTGGTCCGTCGCCACGGTCGGCTCCCACGCGCCGGCGATGTGGTGGTGTGCACCGACGACGTCGACGGTGGCGCAGCCCCCATCACCATCCACCGGGTGGTGTCCGTCGTGGACCGGGACCACCTGATGGTCGTCGGGGACAACCCCTCCCTCGGCTCGACCAGTCGGCACGAGCGCCAGGTGACGCGGTCGCAGGTGCTGGGTCGGGTCGTAGCCCGTGTGTCCTCGGCCGAGCGGCCTCCGCGACGCGACTATCGCTGAGGGCCGGTGTGACACCCACCCACTGCCGCGGTAGATTCGCCCACCACATCCTGTGTGCCTCTGGGGGTCCGAATGAGTCGTAAGTGGTTGGCCTGCGTGCTGTTGGTCTTCGCGATAACGGCAGCCGCGTGCGGCAGCCGCAGCAGTGACGACGAGACGGGCGCGAACACCACGCCCACGGCCGCACCCTCCAGCGACGACGGTGGCAGCACCTCCGCACCGGCAGCCGACGACGGCACCACCGGTGACGATGGCGACACATCCACCACGCCAGCGCCCGGCGTGGACTGCTCGGTTCCTCTCGAGGCCACCGAGATCGGCGTCACCGCGGACACGATCAAGGTCATCGTGATGGCCGACTCCGACTCGCCTCTGGCCCCCGGCCTGTTCCAGGGCGCGGCCGACGGTGCCATCGCCTGGGGTGAGGCAGCCAACGCCAGAGGCGGCCTGGCCTGTCGCCAGGTCGAGGTGGAGTTCTGGGACTCCAAGCTCGACCCGACCCAGACCGTGAACGGCTTCCTCCAGGCCTGCCAGGAGGCATTGGCGCTGGTGGGTACCACCGTGCTGTTCGGCAACGACACCAACGACCTCAACAGCTGCCCGGACATGGCCGGCAACCCCACGGGCGTGCCCGACCTGGCCTACATCACCACCGAGCCACCCCATCAGTGCTCCACCACCAGCTTCCACATCAGCCGCCCGGCGGCCGAGTGTCCCTACAGCAGCGGCGAGCGCAACTTCGTCGCCTCCACCGGGGCCATCCAGTGGGCCCTCGACCAGGCCGGGGGCGACCTGCACGGCGCCTTCCTGGTGCCCAGTGACCTGCCCTCCACCGTGGGGGCCAGCGTGCCCCAGATCGCGGCCCAAGAGGACGCCGGTGTCGTCTACGACAACGCCTTCGGGATCTCCGGGCGGGCCACCCAGGCCGAATTCAGCCAGTACATGCAGCCGCTGCGCGAGAGCGAAGCCAACTTCGTCTACAACGGCAGCAACGACCAGACGATGTTGAAGTTCCGCAAGGAGGCGGCCGACCAGGGCCTCGACGTCGACAGCATCACCTGGCTGTGCAGCCTGTCCTGCTACACCCCCGGGTTCCTCAGCGAGGGTGGCGACGCGGTCGAGGGCACGTACGTGTGGATGTTCTTCCTCCCCTTCGACGAGACCGACACGAACGAGGAGCTGGCCGCCTTCGTCGACGCGCTCGGCAAGGACTTCCCCGAAGCCTGGGCCGCCGGAGCCTGGGCTGACGGCGTCCTGTTCGAACAGGTGGTCAACAGCATCGTCGAGCGCGATGGTCCCAACGCGCTGACTCGCCAGGCCATCCTCGACGAGCTGGCCACCGTGATGGACTTCAACGTCAACGGTTGGTGGGGCGACGTCAACTTCGACAGCACGCTCAACATCACCCCCTGCTTCGTGATGATGCAGGTGCAGAACAACGAGTTCGTGCGGGTCCATCCGGAGGAGAGGGGCACCCTCGACTGCGAATCGGGCAACGTCATCGAGGTGACGGCCAACCCCGATACCTTCGTGCTCGACTGACTCCCCACCGATGCGCCTGACCACGCTCCGGCCCTCGCTGACCCTGGCCTTGGCTGCGGGGCTGGCGGTCGTGGTCTACGTGAGCGTGCAGAACTGGTCGGGCTCGCCGGTCACGCTCGACGCGGTCGGGGCAGCCACCATCGTCGGCGTCTCCATCGGGTCGCTGTACGCCGTGTCGGCCGCCGGGCTGGTGGTGGTCTACACCACCACCGGCGTGTTCAACTTCGCGCACGGCGGCATCGGCGTGTTCTCGGCCTTCGTGTACTGGGAGCTGGTGGAGAACACCGACGGTCCCGGCCTCCCCAACTGGCTCGGCTTGGTCGTGGTGGTGCTGCTGGTCGCGCCGCTGCTGGGGGTGGGTCTCGACATCTTGATCATGCGTCGTCTCCGCACCGCACCACTCGTGGTGCAGCTGATGGTGACCGTCGGTCTGATGGTGTTCTTCCTGACCCTCACCGGCCAGATCTGGGAGGCCAACCGAGCCCGCTCGGTGAGCTTCTTCTGGCCCGGCGAGGGATTCGACATCGGCGACTTCCGGGTCACCTGGCACCGGTTCGCCATGATCGTCATAGCCCTCGTCATCGCCGTGTTCCTGCGGATGCTCCTGTTCCAGACCCGCATCGGCGTGGCCATGCGCGCCGTGGTCGACAACCGTGAGCTGACCGCGCTGAACGGAGCGCGACCCAACGCCGTGTCGTCGTTCGCGTGGGCGCTCGGGGCGTCGCTGGCTGCGCTGGCCGGCATCCTCATCGCCCCCGAGGTCGAGTTCAATCCGGCCAACCTCAACGACATCATGTTGATCGTGGCCATCGCCGCCGCCGCGTTCGGTCAACTCCGCAGCCTGCCCCTCACCGTCGTCGGCGCGCTGCTCATCGGCCTGCTCCAGGCCTACAACCGGCAGTGGCTGTCCTACGGCGGCGACTGGCGTTTCGTAGACGACGCCATCGCCCCCATCGTGTTGTTCCTGGTGGTGCTGGCCCTGCCCCAGTCCCGACTCGACGTCGGACGGGTGGCGCACAACCTGCGGCCCATCGAACGCACCACGCGGTGGTGGGAGGGCACCATCGGTGCGGTTGCCATCGTGGCCGCCGCCGTGGTGCTGGCCAACGGCTGGCTGAACTTCGGGTTCTGGGACCCGGGCGCGTGGAATCAGATCGCGCTGAACAACGGCATCGCCGCCCTCACCCTGGCCCTCATCGGCATCTCTTTGGTGCCCCTCACCGGGTGGGCCGGCCAGGTGAACTTCGCGCCGTTGGCCTTCGCCGGGTTCGGTGCCTATCTGTTCTTCCACCTGGCCGGCGAGAGCGGCAACGCCCTGTGGATCCCGGTCGTCGGCCTGTTGTGTGCGCCGCTCGGCGCGCTCGTCGCTTTGTTCGCCGCCCGCCTCAGCGGCATCTACCTCGGGCTGCTCTCGCTGGCCTTCGCCTTGTTGATGGGCAAGCTCTTCTTCCCGCACCCCCGCGTCTTCCCGCCCAAACAGGGGGGTCAGTTCACCAACCTCGAGCTGTTCGGTCGCGACTTCGACGAACGCAAGCACTACTTCATACTCTTGGCCGCGGTGTTCGGGGTGGCCATGCTGGTGCTGATCGTGCTGCGCCGGTCGCGGTTCGGCCGACGATGGGTCGCCATGCGCGACAGCCAGGCGGCGGCGGCCACCGTCGGGGTCAACGTGGTGTGGACCAAGATCGTGGTGTACGCCACATCGGCCGCCATCGCCGGCATGGGCGGGGTCTTCTGGGCCATCAGCAAGACCAGCATCGACTCGGTGCGCGATTTCGACGTGCTGGTCAACTTCGAGATCGTGCTCCTGATGGCGGCCGCGGGCATGGCCTTTCCCGTGGCCGGCCTCTTCCTGTCGTTCCGCTTCGTGGTCGAGGCCCTCGGGGCCAAGCTCGACGACGTCGGCAACCTCGACTTCCTGGTGTGGCTGCTGCGCGATTTCCTGGCGAACTTCGGGCCCGGGTTGCTGGCCATCGGCATGGTGGTCAACCAACGGGGAGCCATCTACGAGATGGGCAAGGGCTTCGCCCCCCTGCTGCCGTGGCGGGCCGACGCCCGTGAGGAACAGGCCGATGAGCGGGCCAGCAAACGCGTGCCCGAGATCGGCGAGCTGGGGCTTCACCGTCCGTTCACCTCCGAGGACGTGGTCGAGCTCGATCACCGTCTGGGCATCGTCGACGACATCACGCCCCCGACCGGCTACCGCCACGGCACCGACCCGGCAGAGGTGAGCCGTGTCTGACGCCGTGCTGCGGACCGAGGCGGTCGACGTGCGGTTCGGCGGGCTCCGGGCCCTGGCCAACACGTCGGTGGACGCCCAGCCGAGCACCATCACCGGCCTCATCGGGCCCAACGGCGCAGGCAAGACCACACTCTTCAACGTGATCACCGGCCTGCAGAACCCCGCCGCGGGTCGCGTGCTGCTGGAGGGCCGCGACGTCACCCGCTTCGGCGTGCACAAGCGGGCCCGCATGGGCGTCTCGCGAACGTTCCAGAAACTCGAAGCGTTCAACTCGTTGTCGGCCCGTGACAACGTGTTGGTCGCGGCCGAGATGGCGTCGAACTGGCATTCCCACATCACCGATTCGGCCCGATTCACCGACGAGATCCTCGAACGGGTCGGGCTGAGCGACGTGGCCGAGCTGACGGTGGGCACGCTGCCCACCGGCACGGCCCGATTGGTCGAGCTGGCTCGGGCCCTGGCCGGCCATCCGAAGATCCTGCTCCTCGACGAGGCCTCGTCGGGACTCACCGAGGACGAGACGACCGCCGTCGGTGATCTGCTCGCGCAGCTGGTGGCCGAGGACGGTTTGGCCGTGCTGCTCGTCGAGCACGACATGAGCTTCGTGATGCGGTTCTGCTCGCGCATCCACGTGCTGGACTTCGGGCAGATCATCGCCGTCGGCTCCCCGAGCGAGATCCAACACAACGAGCAGGTGCGCACGGCCTACCTCGGATCGGGGGCGGCATGATGGCCCCGCAACCGGCCGACGATCGGGCGCTGCTCGAGCTGCGCGGCATCCGGGCCGGCTACGGGATCATCGACGTGCTCCACGGCGTGGATCTCCGCGTCGAGCGGGGCCAGGTCATGGCCCTGCTCGGGCCCAACGGCGCGGGCAAGAGCACGACGCTGGGGGTGGCCAGCGGGCAGATCCACCCCACCGCCGGGCGGCTGCTGATCAGCGGCCGTGAGCTCAACGGCGTGCGCCCCGAGGCCCTGGCCCGGGCCGGCGTGTGCCTGGTTCCGGAGGGTCGCGGAATCTTTCCCAACCTGACCGTGGCCGAGAACATCCGGATGATGACGTACTCGGGCGGCTCGTACGCCGACGTGCAGAGCCGGGCCTTCGCGCAGTTCCCCCGGCTCGAGGAGCGGCGTCGTCAACTGGCGGGCACCCTGTCGGGCGGCGAGCAGCAGATGCTGTCCATGGCCCGGGCGCTGGCCACCGATCCGGCGTTGCTCATGCTGGACGAGCTGTCGATGGGCCTGGCCCCCATCATCGTCGAGGAGCTGTACGGGCAGGTGGCCGAGTTGGCCCGCAGCGGCCTGTCGATCCTGATCGTGGAGCAGTTCGCCCAGACGGTGCTCGGCGTGGCCGACATCGCCGCCATCATGCTGCAGGGCCGCATCCAACGAACCGGGCCCCCGGCCGAGATCGCCGAGGAACTGACCGCCGCCTACCTGGGGATCCAATCCCCCAACGGAGGAGACCACTGATGTCCGACGACACCCCCAGCCCCCGGCTGAACGAGTTCCAGCGGGAGGTCGACGAACTACGGATCACCGGCGGGCGGGCCAACCCCGAACGTCTCGCCGTGACCGTGAGCATCGTGCTGTTCCTGGCGGCGGTGGTGATCGAGATCATCGCCTTCCTGCAGTCGAGCAACGCCGACGATCTGCGCGACCAGACCGACATGGTGATCCTGGCCCTGTTGGGTGTGGTGGTGGCCATGGGCGCCGTGGCGATGTTCCTGCGAGCGTCGCTCACCCGCTGGTTCCGGTACTGGCTGGTGCGGCTCATCTACGAGAACCGAGCCAGCACCGACCGGACCGTCGAGGCCCTCAACGAGGACTGACGGCACGCCCGCGAATGAGAACCGGTTCTCATTCCTGACTAGCGTCGGGCGCACCGCCCAGGGGAAACAGGAGGCCACATGGCCGTGCACGTCGACTTCGGTGCCTTCGACGCCGACAATCACTACTACGAGGCCGAGGACGCGTTCACCCGCCACCTCGATCCGTCCATGGCCAAACGGTGCATGCAGTGGGCCCACATCAACGGCCGCAAGCGTCTCCTGGTGGCCGGCCGCATCAACCGGTTCATCCCCAACCCCACCTGGGATCCCATCGCCCGGCCGGGCGCGCTCGACGACTACTTCCGGGGCAGGAACACCGCCGGCCAGGACGTCAAGACGATGTTCGGCGAGCTCGACCCGCTGCGAGAGCACCCCGAGTACCAACAGCGCGACGCTCGCCTGGCGGTGATGGACCAACAGGGGCTGATCGGTGCCTTCTTCTTCCCCACCCTCGCCGTCGGCATGCAGCAGTCCCTGCGTCACGACATCGGTGCCATCCACGCCGCCTTCCACGCCTTCAACCAGTGGCTGGACGAGGACTGGGGCTTCGCCCATCAGGAGCGCATCTTCGCCGCGCCGGTGATCTCGCTGGCCGATCCCGTGCTGGGGGCGGCCGAGGTGGAATGGGCGCTCGACCGCGGAGCCAAGATCGTGGTGATGGTGCCGGGACCGGTGCCCACCGAAGATGGCGGAAGCCTCTCCCCTGGTATGGAGCGGTACGACCCGGTGTGGTCCCGGCTCGACGAGGCCGGCATCACGGTGGGCATCCATGGCGGTGACGGCGGCATGGGCGCGTACATCAACGGGTGGGAGCCCATGGGCGACATGGAAGCCTTCCGCAGCACCCCTTTCCGCCAGATCGTCAGTCACGAGCGTCAGATCTCCGACACCTTCTCGGCGCTGGTGTGCCACGGCCTGTTCGACCGACACCCCAACCTGCGCATCGCCTCGATCGAGAACGGCGGGTCCTTCGTGCCCAAGCTGCTGGAGGACTTCGAGGTCTGCTTCGCCAAGATGCCCCAGTCCTTCGCCGAAGACCCCGTGGAGACGTTCACCCGCCACGTGTGGGTGTCGCCCTACTACGAGGACGACATCGACCAGCTCAAGCACCTGCTGGGTGCCGACCACCTGTTGTTCGGCAGCGACTGGCCCCACGCCGAAGGACTGTCCGAGCCCACCGCCTTCATCGACGACATCGCCGGCTTCACCCCCGCCGAGATACAGCAGGTGATGCGCGACAACGCCCTGGCCCTGCTGGAGCCCGTTTCGTGACCCGCCCGCGCACCCCGCCCGCACAGCCATACCGACCCGAGGAGCACCTCTCCCCATGACCATGCCCACCGACATCGGGATCGTCGACACGATGATCTCCTTCCCGGCCCGGGACTTCAAGCAGTACGACTTCATCCGCAAGCAGCTCAAGGACAACTCCACCGACATGGACTTCCCGGTGGAGTACATGTTCAAGAACGTCCCCAAGGACCTGTACGGCGCCGAGGACCCCGTCTCGATCACGCTGCACGAGATGGACCGCTTCGGCATCGACATCGGCCTGATCGGCTGCGAGGACGAGGTCAGCCAGAAGGCGCTGACCGACCATCCGGACCGGTTCGTGCCGTCGGGCCACGTCGACCCCAACCGGGGCATGGACGGCATCCGGGACATGGTGAAGCAGTACGAGACCTACGGCGTGCGGGCCTTCGGTGCCTTCCCGGCCGGCTACCTGCCCCAGGTTCCCATCAACGACGCCAAGATGTACCCGATCTACGCCAAGTGCGTGGAGCTCGACGTCCCCATCTTCGTGTGTGCCGGCGTCCCCGGGCCCCGGTTCCCGATGGCCTGCCAGCACGTCGAGCTCATCGACCAGGTGATGTACGACTTCCCCGAGCTGGTGTTCGTCACTCGCCACGGCTGCGAGCCCTGGGAGAAGCTGGCCATGAAGCTGATGCTGAAGTGGCCCAACCTCCACTACTCGACCTCGGCCTTCGCCCCCAAGTACTACCCGGAGGAGATCGTCGACTACGCCAACACCCGCGGCGCCGATCGCATCATCTACGCCGGCTACTTCCCGATGGGCCTGTCGCTGGAGCGGATCATGGGCGACATGCCCCACGTGCCCTTCAAGGACGACGTCTGGCCGAAGTTCCTGCGGGACAACGCCCGCCGAGTCCTCAAGCTCGACTGAACCCGGTCGCCCTCGGTACCGTCCCCTCACGTGGCTCCTGAATCCGACGCGCCGTTCTTCTTCCTCCACGTGATGAAGACGGGCGGCACCACCCTGCGCGGCCACATCGACAACAACTTCAGCCGCGAGCAGGTGTTCCCCGATCCGAGCGTGGACGACGCCATGTTCGCGGCCAAGGCCGACATCCGCTACCTCCAGCGGCTCGCGCCGGAGCGGTTGGCGACCATCCGCATCTACTCGGCCCACGTACCGATCGGCCTCACCGATCGCCTCCACCGAAGCTTCACCTATCTGACCCTGTTGCGCGACCCGGTCGACCGCACCCTGTCGTGGCTTCGACAGCGACAACGCAATCACCAACCCGATGAGTCGCTGGAGGAGATCTACGACCAGGACACGGTGCTGCGCGCCAATTACGTCGACAACCACCAGGTGAAGCAGTTCGCCATCACCGCCGAGGACGGGGCGGTGAATCACCTGCATCCGGTCGAGATGGACGATGCCCGCCTGCGCATCGCCCGAACCAGCCTCGAGCGGGTGTCGGTGGTGGGCTTCCAGGACCGCTTCGACGACTTCCTCGGCCAGCTCCACGACCGCCATGGCTGGCGTATCGGTCGGGTACCCGATCGCAACGTGGGTGAGTCACAGCCCGCACCGGCGGCCCTGCGGGCGAAGATCGACGCCGAGAACCCCTACGACCGCGAGTTCTACGAGTGGGCTCACGCCCACTTCCGCTGATCCCGTCGAAGCTGCCACGGGCGCGCTCACCCACCGGAGCAGGACCGGCCCCACCACCCGACCAGACGGACCGAACGATGCGGTCACCCACCGGAGCAGGACCGGCCCCACCACCCGACCAGACGGACCGAACGATGCGGTCAACACAGAATCGACAGGTCCACCGGCCGGGACCAGACTCGGACGGATGGAGGATGACGGCCCACCACCCAGCCCTCACGACCGGTTGATGTCGGGGGATGCCTGGCTGGGGTTCTGTGCCCGGATGGCCGACCTCGGTGAGCGGCTGCTCACCGAGGACTTCCCCGGTGGCGAGCGGGGCCGGGCCGAGGGGTACCGCTACCTCACCCGTCTGCTGATCTACGCCATCCGTATGGAGGTGGAGTTCGGGGACCCGGTCCACCCCTGCTTCTTCCGATACGAAGACCCCTGGACGCAGTGGGGTGGCCCCAACGCCGACAACCTCTACCAGCGGGCGGCCATCGATCCCACCCTCACCTACCGGGTGTGGCTCGACGCCACGGACGTCTGCCAGCTGCTGGTGTCGCTGCACGAGGGGGACATGCAGCTCGACGAGTACGGGGTGTACAGCGAACGGTCGCTCGACCAGCTCGCCGTCGCCGACGACGGCCTGCTCGAGTTCATCATCTCACCCGATGAGCACCAGGGGAACTGGCTCCCCAGCCACCCCGACGCCCGGCTGGTCATGATCCGCCAGTATCAGGCCGACTGGCACAACGACCGGGTCGCGGTGGCCCACATCGAGCGGGTGGGAGCCGAGGGCATCGCTCCTCCCCCGCCGGACCCCGAGTGGATCGCCGACGGTCTCGATCGGGCCGGCGAGTGGGTCGAGCGGTCCTTGGCCTACTGGAACAACTACCTCAGTCACGCCCTCGACAACGCCACGCCCAACGAGATGAGCAAGCCCCGCGGCGCGGCGGGGGGCGCCGACAACATCGCCTACGGCTCGGGGTTCTGGGATCTCACCGATGACCAGGCTCTGCTGATCACCTGCGACGTGCCCGATGCCGACTACTGGAGCATCCAGATCCACACCATGGGTTGGTTCGAATCAGGCGACTTCGCCAATCGCCAGACCAGCCTCAACCACACCCAGACCCACGTGGACGAAGACGGTCGCTTTCGTATCGTCGTGGCCCACCAGGACCCAGGCGTGCCGAACTGGATCGACACCGAGCAGCGACCCTTGGGACTGCTGGCCTACCGCTGGGTGCGGGCCCGTACCCTGCCCGTGCCCCAGGCCGAGCTCATCGACTGTGACCAGCTGGGCGACCGACTGCCCGATGGGCACCCGCGGATCGGTCCTGACGAGCGTCGCCAGTCGCTGCGCCGGCGGCGGGAAGCGGCACTGAACCGCTACCGCTGATGGCCTGGACACCCCCGCCCCGACCTCGGTGGCTGGAACGGCTCAACACGCTCGGCCCGGCCGCGGGCTCGGCCGCCGATCTGATCCCCCTCGACGGTGCCGAACTGATCGACCGAGCGTGCGGGTCCACCGAACTCGACGACTTCGGCGGCGACAGCTGGCGTCCGCACTTCGACCTGCTGGTGAACGCCTTGCAGAACGAGGCCCAGCTCCACACCGCCGGTCGCCTGATCGCTCGCAGCGAGCTACTGCGGTCGCTGCGCAACCGACTGCTGATCACCGAGTTCCTGCACCACGGCGAGCCCCTCGTCCACCCCGGCATCGAAGCTCCGGTGTTCGTGGTGGGTACCGCCCGGTCGGGTACGAGCATCCTCCACGAGCTGCTGGGCTGCGACCCCGACAACCGCCTGCCCACCACCTGGGAGGTGCTGCATCCCGTCGAGGCCGCTCGCGGCCAGACCGAGATGGCCGCCATCGGTGACGGCGAGGTGACGCTGTGGCACGACCTCCAGCCCGAGTACCAGGCGATGCACCTCAACGGCGGCGAACTGCCGACCGAGTGCATCTTCTTGACGATGAACGAGTTCCTGTCCGACCAGTGGGGCGGCTGCCACCGGATTCCGTCGTACAGCGCGCATCTGGCCGCCATTGACCACACCGACGCCTACCGCTTCCATCGCCGCCAGCTCCAGGTGATGCAACAGCGCGAGCACCGATCGCGCTGGGTCCTGAAGGCGCCCAGCCACCTGGCCACGCTCCCGGCGTTGTTCTCCGTCTACCCCGACGCCCGGGTGATCTTCATCCACCGCGACCCCCTCCAGACCGTGCCCTCCACGCTGAGCCTGATGGCCACCCTGAAGTGGATGCGAAGCGACGTGGTCGATCTGGAAGACGCCGTTGCGGTGCTGCCCGTGGGCTTCGCGTGGATGCTCGACGCCATCATCACGATGCGCGCCGACGGCGTCATTCCCGACGACCAGATCGTTGACCTCCGTTACCGCGACCTGCTGGCCGACCCGGCCGGCGCGGTGGCCGCGGCGTACCGGCACTTCGGGTTGCGGTTCTCGCCGGAGGTGGGCCGGACCATCGAGGACTACGTCGCCCGCAAACCACGCGGGAAGCACGGTACGCATCGTTACTCACTCGACGACCTGGGACTGGACCACGCCACCGAGCGTGAGCGTTTCGCCTTCTACACCGACCGCTTCGATCTGGTGGAGGATGCGGACCGGTCCCACCGGTAGGCCGCTCCACCTCAGGCGCCGAGCGGCACCAGGCGCACCAGCGGGATCTGGCGATCGGTCTTGGCCTGGTAGTCGGCGTAGAACGGTCGGTCCTCGATCAGCTCCGTCCAGACGGCTTCGTGCTCCTCGCCGGTCAACACATCGGCCCGCGCCCGGAACTGCTCGTCACGATCCTGGACACCGACATCCGGATTGGCGTCGCGGTCGGCCAGGTTGTGGTACCAGGCCGGGTGACTGGGTCCTCCCATGAAGCTGGCCACCACGATTCGCCGGCCGTCGCGGTCGAGCCAATACGGCAGCACCACGGTGTGCTCGTCGCCCGATCGTCGGCCCACCGTGGTGAGCATCACGTTGCGCATCCCCGCCGCCGCGCTGCCGTACTTCCCGCTGGATCGGCGATAGATCCACACATTGACCCGAGTGATCCACGGTACCATTCGAGCCGGCGGGCTTCGGAACGCCTTGTTCCTCTGGGAGGGGAGCTCGCTCATCGGCGCCATCGTAGGCGTCCAGCGGCGGGGGTCCGGCCGGCTAGAACCACGACAGCCACGAGCCATGCGGTCCGGCCAACCCCACCGCGCCGCGGCCCCCGACCCCGATCACCATGTAGCTCTGCTGGTTCTGACTCTGTGGCGGCCGGGCATCGGTGGCGATGCGCGGTACGTGTCCGGGGCCCTCCATCGACACCCAGACCACATCGTCGCGACCATCCAGCATCGTGGCCAGGGCCTGGCGGCGTTCGTGCTCCAGGTAGAACAACACCACGGAGTGCTGCACCACCTTGGTCGCGCCGGCGGGCGCAGCGTCGAGCAGTTCGGGCAGCCGGTCGACCAGGTCGCCCTGCACCAGTGTCGGGGGCTCTGCGGAGGCGATGGCCACGGCGGCATCGAAGCGGCGGTGACGCTCGATCTGCTCGGGCCAGATGCAGGCCCGTAGCCAGTCCAGGTCCTCGGGGACCGTCACGTCACGAGGCTCCAGATCGACCCCGGCCCGCCACACCACGGTGGGAAGCTCGGTCGGAACGGGCACCGGTCCGCAGCACTCGACCTCCACGGAGACCGGCGAGGAGCCGACGGTGACGTCGTCGTAGCGGTAGTGATACCGGTCGGGGAACAGACACAGCCCGGCCGAGGCACCCAGCTCGATCAGGGCCAACGGCTGGGGCAACGCCGCCAGCACCGGCAACAGGCTGGCGCAGCGGGCCGGCTCGTTGGTCTGGGTGGATCGACTGGCCATCAGGCCGGCAACCTGGGTCC
>JAOUEE010000339.1 GCA_029858875.1 Acidimicrobiia bacterium | reverse complement strand
CCGCGACGACATCGCCCGCATCCTCGGCGTCGACACCGATCGGGTGACGGTCGAGCTGGTCTCCAACGGCGGAGCCTTCGGCGGCAAGGAGGACATGTCCAACCAGGGGCAGACGGCCCTCGCCGCTTGGCTGTTGGGCCGTCCGGTGAAGACCACCTTCTCGCGCGAGGAATCGCTGCTGGTGCACACCAAGCGACACCCCATCCGCATGGAGTACGAAGCGGCCTGCGCCGACGACGGCACCCTGCTGGCCGTGCGAGCCAGCATGATCGGCGACTCGGGGCCCTATGCCTCGGTGGGGATGAAGGTGCTCGAGCGGGCCGCCGGGCACGCCAGCGGCCCCTATGTGGTGCCCAACATCGAGGTCGAGGCGGTGGCCGCCCGCACCAACAACCCGGTGTGCGGGGCCTTCCGGGGCTTCGGGGCCAACCAGGCCCAGTTCGCCATGGAGGGCATGCTCGATCGGTTGGCCCAACGGGTGGGCATCAGCGGCTGGGAGATCCGCTCGCGCAACGTGGTCACGCCCGGCGCGGTGTGGGGACCGGGCCAGGTGATGGACGACGGTTGTCTGGGGGCCCGGCAGTGCCTCGACGCGGTGAAGCCGGCGTACGACGCGGCTCGCGCTGCGGGCAAGCCCGTGGGGGTGGGTCTGGGCCTCAAGAACTCGGGGCTGGGCAACGGGTTCGAGGAGATCGCCCGAGCCGTTGTCGTGAAGGCGCCCGATGGCACGATCGAGGTCCGCCACTGCTGGACCGAGATGGGCCAGGGCGTGCACACCGTGGCCGTACAGGTGGCGGTCGAGGAACTGGGCGTCAGCGCCGACCAGATCTCGGTCGTCGTCGACACCACCCGCGAGCTCGGCGCAGGCCAGACCACTGGCAGTCGAGGCACGCTCATGGGCGCCGGCTCGGTGGCCGATGCGTGCCGCAAGGCCCTGGCCGACGGGTTCCGGGTGGGCGTGGACTACGAAGGCGAGTACCGGGTCGACTGGACCAACTCGCTGTCCGACGACGTGGAACATCCCGTCATCCACTCCACGTTCGGCTACGCGGCGCAACTGGTGGTGCTCGATCCCGAGTCGGGCGACGTCGAGTCGGTGGTGGCCGCCCACGACGTCGGTCGTGCCGTCAACCCACTGTTGTGCGAGGGGCAGGTGGAGGGCGCGGTGCACATGGGTCTGGGGTACGCGCTCACCGAGGGTTTCCCCGCCGACGAAGACGGCCGCCCCACCAACGCCACCCTGCGCAGCCTGGGCATCATCCGGCCCAAGGACATGCCGCCGGTGAAGACCATTCTCATCGAGGCCCCCCAACCCAACTCGCCCTACGGCATCAAGGGGGTCGGCGAGATCGGTCTGGTGCCCACCGCCGGGGCCGTGGCCGCCGCCCTGGCCGATCACGACGGGCAGTGGCGCAACGAGTTGCCGATGGTCAACGAGGCCAATCGGGAACGGGCCTCGGCATGGACCTGAGACCACTCGCACCTCGGTGGCGGTGATCGTGACCGAACCGGCCGGTGGTCACACGCCCGGCCTGGTCTGCGCGCACCATCATCTGTACTCGTCACTGGCCCGCGGCATGCCCGCGCCGCCGCGCACGCCCACCACGTTCCGGGAGATCCTCGAGCTCATCTGGTGGCGACTCGATGTCGCCCTCGACCTGGATCTCATCCACTGGTCGGCCAAGCTGGGGGCGCTCGAGGCCCTCGAGCGAGGCACCACGGCGATCATCGATCATCACGAATCGCCCACGGCCATCGAGGGGTCCCTGTCGGTCATCGCCGATGCCTGCGCCGAGGTGGGGGTGCGGGTCAGCTGCGCCTACGGGGTGACCGACCGCCACGGTGCCGCGGGAGCCACCGCCGGGCTGGCCGAGAACGACCGGTTCCTCTCCGGTGGAGGACGAGGCATGGTGGGCGTCCACGCCGCCTTCACCTGCACCGACCACACCCTGGCCGCCGCGGCCGACCTGGCTCGCCGACACGGTGTCGGCGTGCACGTGCACGTGGCCGAGGGATCGGACGACGGCGGGGCGGTCGCTCGGCTGGCGTCGCTGGCCACCGACGAGTGGCTGCTGATCCACGGCGTCCACCTGCCCGACGACCACGGACTGGCCGGGACGCTGGTCCACAATCCCCGGTCCAACATGAACAACGCCGTCGGCTACGCCCGGCCGGCCCGCTTCGCCAACCCGGTGGCACTGGGCACCGACGGGATCGGCGCCGACATGCTCGACGAGTTCCGTCTGGCCTACGTGGCCCATCGGGCCGACGATGTCACGGCGGCGCCCGGCGATGCGTGGGGCTGGCTGTCCACCGGATGGGACCTCTTCCCCGAGGCCCGCGACGACCGCGTCGTCTGGAGCTACGAACCCATGGATCCGTGGCGGTTGGCCTTCACCACCGGCGTCTCGCCCCGCCAGGTCAGCATCGACGGCGAGGTGGTGTGGGCCGACGGCCAGCCCACCCGCGTCGACGCCCACGAGATCCGCGCCAAAGCGGCCGAGGCGGCCCGCACTCTCTTCTCGCGACTGGAGAACACACCATGACCCGCACCGCGCTCTACCTGCAGGACGCTCACCCCATCATGGATGGGGTCGAGTACTGCCGATACGCCGAGGCCAAGGGGTTCGAGGCGGTCTGGCAGGCCGAGAGTCGGTTGGTGCGCGAGGCCAGCGTGCCCATGGCGGCCTTCCTGTCCCACACGTCCACCCTGAAGGCCGGCTCGGGGGTGGTGTCGTCGTGGACCCGCAATGCGGCGCTGCTGGCCAGCACCTTCTCCACGCTCGACGACCTGGCGCCCGGGCGGGTCGTCCTGGGCATCGGCGCGTGGTGGGATCCCCTGGCCGCCAACGTCGGCATCGACCGGGTTCGGCCCCTGCGCCAGATGCGGGAGATGGTCGAGTCGGTGCGGGCCCTGCTGCACAACGAAACGGTCACGTACCACGGCGAGTTCGTGCACCTCGACGGGGTCGAGCTGGACTACGTGCACCAGGAGCGTCGGGCCAAGGATGTGCCCATCTACATCGGGGCAACCGGCCCCAAGATGTTGGAGCTGGCCGGCGAGATCGGTGACGGGGTCCTGCTGAACTACCTGGTGGCACCGGACTACAACGACGCCGCCATGGAGCGGATCATCGCCGGCGCCGACCGGGCCGGCCGCTCGGTGGACGACATCGACCGACCCCAGCTGGTGATCTGCTCGGTGTCCGACGACCGCCAGGTGGCTCTCGACAACGCCCGCCTGCTGGTCACGCAGTACCTCGGCCAGCAGCCCCATCTGATGAAAGCGTCGGGGGTCAGCGACGAGCTGCTGAACGAGATCCACGCGGTGCTCACATGGCCGGCGACCCACGAGCAGGTCGTGGCCGCGTCCAAGCTGGTGCCCGATGACGTGGTGCAGCGCTGCACCGCGTCGGGGACGCCCGACGAGGCCCGCGAGAAGGTGGCCGAGTACATGCGCCGGGGCTGCACCTGCCCGGTGCTGTATCCCCTGGGCCCCGATCCTCGCCAGATGATCGACGCTTTCGCCACTTTCTGACCCCTGACCGAATTTGCGTGGGTTTGTGCCAACAGTTGTGACGAACTCACGCCAGGTCGCCGGGATCTGGCAGGCTCACCACCCATGATCGATTGGGCAGAGGTCGACGCGTTGGCCCGGCGATCGCGCGGGCGGGCCGAGGGAGCCGAGCAGCTGCGGCGATTGCCCGACGTGGTCATCGCCGAAGCGGCCGACATCGGCATCCTGGACCTGGTCACCCCGCCGTCGCACGGCGGCAGGGGAGGGGGCGTGCGTGACCTGGGTGAGCTCGCTCGACGCCTGGCCCATGGCTGCACGTCCACCGCCTGGACCCTGGCCTTCCTGTCGATGCACAACTGGCTGTTGGCCCGCTTCGCACCGGCGTTCCACGACGAGCTGTGGGGCGAGCGGTCCTACGCGCTGGCCCCCGCACCCCTGGCACCGGGCGGCTCGGCCGAGCCCGCGGACGGTGGACTGCGCGTCAGCGGTCGTTGGGAGTGGGCCACGGGAGTGATGCACGCCGACTGGGTGATCGTGCACGCGGCCGCCGACCTGGCCACCTTCGACCTGCGGTTCGTCGCTGTTCCCGTGGACGCGGT
>JAOUEE010000338.1 GCA_029858875.1 Acidimicrobiia bacterium | reverse complement strand
GGGTCAGATCTTCGACAACACCATCACCCAGATGTTCGGCGTACAGGCCGTCTACTTCGCCTTGGCCGCCATCGGCCTCAACGTCCACTTCGGCTACACCGGTCTGCTGAACTTCGGCCAGGCCGGGTTCATGGCCGTCGGCGCCTACGGCGTCGGCATCTCGGTGGCCACCTACGACCTGCCCTTCGGGATCGCCGTGATCATCGGGCTGCTCAGCTCGGTGGTGTTCGCGCTCATCCTCGGCATTCCCACGCTGCGGCTCCGGGCCGACTACCTGGCCATCGTCACCATCGCCGCGGCCGAGATCATCCGCATCATGTTCCGGGCCACCACGTGGCGCGACATCACCGGCGGCTCCAACGGCATCAACGACTTCAGCGACGGCTTCTACTCCTTGAACCCCTACGACGGCCGCGTGTCGTTCGGCTTCCTCGACTACAGCCCCCGCCAGATGTGGGTCATCACCGTCGGATGGACCCTCGTGTTGTTGTCGGTCGGTTTCGTGTACCTGGTCATCCACAGTCCGTGGGGCCGCGCCCTCAAGGCCGTTCGCGACGACGAGGACGCGGCCCGCGCCCTCGGCAAGAACGCCTACAGCATCAAGATGCAGAGCCTCATCCTGGGCGGCCTGTTCGGCGCCCTCGGCGGCATCATCTTCGCCCTGGGCCAGGCATCCATCCAGCCATCGCCGCAGGACTACGGAACCGCCAAGACGTTCTTCATCTGGGTGGCCCTGATCCTGGGCGGTACCGGCAGCCTCTGGGGACCCGTCATCGGCAGCATGATGTTCTCGGGCCTGCTGGCCTTCACCGACAGCGCGCTGCGCGACGCCGAGCGGGCCGACAACATCCCCGAATGGCTGATGCAGGGCGTCCAGGTGGGGCAGATCCGCTTCATCCTCATGGGCCTGGGGCTGATGCTCTTGATGATCTTCAGACCACAGGGCATCTTCGGGAACAAGCGGGAGTTGGCGCTCGATGCTCAGTAGCGACGAGCTCACCGCCATCGCCGAGACGCCGGGCGTGGCCAAACCCGATCCCATCCTGGTGACCGACAACATCGTTCGGAGCTTCGGTGGTCTCACCGCCGTCAACGTGCACCACCTGGAGATCCAGCGGGGCATCATCACCGCCCTCATCGGGCCGAACGGGGCCGGCAAGACCACCTTCTTCAACCTGGTCACCGGCTTCGACACACCCGACGAGGGGGTCTGGGCCCTCGATGGGAAGGTCATGGGGAAGCTGGCCGCCCATCAGGTGGCCCGCAAGGGCATGGTCCGCACCTTCCAGCTCACCAAGGCGCTCAGTCGCCTCACCGTCATCGACAACATGTTGTTGGGCGCACCCCGACAGTCGGGGGAGAACATCTTCCGCTCGCTCATCCGTCCCCTGTGGAAGGCCCAGGAGCGCGAGAACACCGCCCAGGCCGAGCAGCTCCTCGAGCGGTTCCAGCTGGACCACATGCGCGACGAGTTCGCCGGCACGCTCTCGGGTGGCCAGCGCAAGCTGCTGGAGATGGCACGGGCCCTGATGACCGATCCCCGGCTGATCATGCTCGACGAGCCGATGGCCGGGGTCAACCCGGCTCTCACCCAGTCGTTGCTCGAACACGTGAAGGCCCTGCGCGACGAGGGTCGCACGGTGGTGTTCGTGGAACACGACATGGACGTGGTGCGCGACATCAGTGACTGGGTGGTGGTGATGGCCGAAGGCTCCATCATCGCCGAAGGTCCTCACGCCGCCATCGGCGCCAACCCCGCGGTCATCGACGCCTATCTGGGCAGCAGTCACGATCAGCCGCTCGACCTGGAGTCGGTCGCCGACGTGTTCAGCAAGGAGGCCAACGATGAGTGACGAGCTCCTCATCCACGTGGACGATGTGATCGGCGGGTACATCCCCGAGGTCGACATCCTCAACGGTTGCAGTCTCGAGCTGTATCCGGGCGAGCTCGTGGGCATCATCGGCCCCAACGGCGCCGGCAAGTCCACCCTGCTGAAGGCCCTGTTCGGCCTCATCAGGATCCGATCGGGTCGCGTGCTCTACCAGGGCGACGACATCACCGGCCTCAAGGCCCACTCATTGGTCGAGCGGGGCATCGGCTACGTCCCCCAGAACAACAACGTGTTCCCCAGCCTCACGGTGCGCGAGAACCTCGAGATGGGGTGCTACCTCGAGCCCGACAACTTCGGTACGCGATACGGCATCGTTTCGGAGATGTTCCCCCGCCTGGCCGAACGGGAGGACCAGCGGGCCGGTGCCTTGTCCGGTGGCGAGCGCCAGATGCTGGCCATGGGCCGGGCCCTCATGATGGACCCCAAGGTGATCCTGCTCGACGAGCCGTCGGCCGGCCTCTCACCGGTGCTCCAGGACCAGGTCTTCATCAACACCAAGCAGATCAACAACTCGGGTGTGTCGGTGATCATGGTCGAGCAGAACGCCTCCCGCTGTCTCCAGATCTGTGACCGGGGCTACGTGCTCGACCAGGGCCAGAACGCCTACACCGACACCGGCACCAACCTGCTCACCGACCCCAAGGTCATCGAGCTGTACCTGGGCACGCTGGCCAAAGCCCACTGAGCAGGCGCTCGGCGGGGCCATGGTCGGGTGGATCACCCGCATCCGGCGCGACGCCGGGTCTGGACCCAGAGGTCGGGTCCCCCGGACGCGAAAGAGGGCCGACCCGAAGGCCGGCCCTCTCAGTCGTTGTTCAGGAGCTGATCGGGATCAGTTCTCCGACACGTCGCCGTTGTAGCTGTCGATGGCGAAGTTGGCCTCGGTGGGCTCACCCGCCGGACCGAAGGTCTGAGGACCGGACGGACCGTCGTAGTCGATGTCGGTGCCGTCGGCGATGAGCGCCTTGCACTCCTCGAACGTGGAGCACTTCTCACCGTCACGGGTGATGCCGTTGATGTTGGCCGCGATCAACGCCGGGTCGTCGGAACCTGCCTGTTCGGCAGCCAGCGCCGTGATGACGAAGGCGTCGTAGGTCTCGGGACCGTAGGTGAAGTCGATGAGCCCAGGATCGGTCTCGAGCAGCCGTGCCTTGAACTCCTCGGAGACCTCGGCGGTGGGCAGCGTGCCCTTGATGCCCGTGAGCACACCCTCTTCGGTGAAGTTCAGACCCAGGGCGTTTCCGACGTTGCCGTCGACCAGGTAGATCTTCTTCACGTCGGGGGTGAAGCCCTGCTCGAAGAGCCCGGCCAGGATCTGGGCCGACTCGTCGAAGCCGATGACCACGACGGCCTCTGGATCAGCCGACACCATCTGCTCGACCTCGGCATCGAAGTTGGGAGCGGCGGGGTCGTAGACGAAGTCGACGACCACCTCGGCACCCTGCTCCTCGAGCGGGATCTTGGTGAAGTTCAAGAGTCCCTCGCCGTAGGGATCCTGCAGCGCCATCAGGCCCACCGTGGTGGAGCCCTCGGACACGATCAGGTCAGCCAGCACCCGGCCCTGGAGCACGTCGGAGGGAGCGGTACGGAAGTACAGGTCGTCCTCCTCGTACTCGGTGAAGTCCGGAGAGGTGTTGGCCGGCGAGAAGTGGATCTTGCAGGCACCCGTGACCTTGTCGATCACCGTGAACGACACGCCGGACGAAGCCGCACCGAGGATCACGTCGGCGCCGTCGGCGAGATGGCGATCGACGGTCTGGTTGGCGACGTCGCCGTTGTCGCTGGAGTCACCAGGTGACCACTCGACGTCGGCGCCCAGCACGCCACCGGCGGCGTTGATGTCGTCGGCGGCCAGGGCGGCGCCGGCGAACTCGGGTGGTCCGAGGAAGGCGAGGTTGCCGGTCTCGGGCAGGAGCCCACCGACCTTCAACACGCCATCGCTCTCGCCGGTGCAGGTGGGAGCGGCCTCGACCAGGTCGCCGGGATCGTCGAGGGCGGCCGCCTGGTAGACACGCAGGTCGAGATCGACCTCGTTGACGTTGTTGGCCGCTTCACCCCCTGCCGTGGTCGTACTGCCACCGGCATCGTCGGTGCCGTCGGTGCCGTCGGTGCCGTCGGTGGCCGCAGTGGTTGACGATGAACCGGCATCGCCGTCCCCGTCACTTTCTTCGTCGCTGCCACAGGCCGCGGCGAACAGCGTGAACACCGCGAGCAGAGCCAGCAAACGCAAGAG
>JAOUEE010000337.1 GCA_029858875.1 Acidimicrobiia bacterium | reverse complement strand
CCGCGGTGGAGGCTGCCGCGGGGTCCGCCGAAGCCGGCGATGACGCGGCTGCGGAGGATGCCGCCGGGTCCGCCGAAGCCGGCGATGAGACCGCGGATGTCGCGGGGTCCGCCGAAGGCGGCGAAGGCACCGAGGATGTGGCCGGGTCCGCCGAAGGCGGCGAAGACACGATCGCAGCTGCTGAGGATGTCAGCAGCGAAGAAACCGAGTCCGCACAGAGCGGTGAGAGTGAGGAGAGCTGATGGCCACCAAGGATGAGATTCTCGATTCCATCGAGCAGATGAGCGTCCTGGAGTTCAAGGAGCTCCTCGACGACTTCAAGGAGCGGTTCGATGTGACCGCGGCCGCCCCGGTGGCCATGGCTGCGGCGGCTCCGGCCGCAGCGGCCGAGGCCGAGGAAGAACAGGATGCCTTCGATGTCATCCTCACCGGCGCCGGCGACAAGAAGATCCAGGTGATCAAAGAGGTCCGTGGTCTCACCAACCTCGGTCTGAAGGAAGCCAAGGAGCTTGTCGAGGGTGCGCCCCAGCCGGTTCTCGAGAAGGCCACCAAGGAAGATGCCGAGAAGGCCAAGGAGGCCATCGAGGCTGCCGGCGGCACCGTCGAGCTCAAGTAGCCAGACCGCAGCTTTGCTTTCCGGCGACCCGGGGCCACCGCGCCCCGGGTCGTGCGCGTTGCGGGAGACGAACCCCACCCATCGTCGGTCGACGCCGCGAACCGTGTGGTGCGCGCGATTGGCCATCGGGTGCCACACGGTGCGAACGCCTGGAGGCGCCGGAGCCGAACGGCGCGAGCGCAGCCCTGTGTCGAGCGTGACGCCACCCCGGGCGTGTGACCGCTCAGACGCAAGCCGTATCAGACGCAGGCCATGTCAGACGCAGATCATGCGGGTGTTGCGGTTGCCGGGGCGGTCGATGGCCCACACACAGATCCGGTCGGCCCCGGGCGGCACCGTGATCGTGAACCGGAAGCCGTGCTCGGGGTTGATGCCGAACTTGGTGGCCACGTCGCGGCGGGGCCGGTTGGCCACGGGACCGCCCACCCTCCGGCCGTCGGCCATCACCCGGATCCGCAGGGGTCGGTCGGGTTGGTCGGGGTCGAAGGCCCAACCGCGGGCCTGGAGGCGGTTGTCCTGGAAGGTGATGTTGGCGTCGGTCACGGGAGAGTGGGCCACGTCGACGCTCTGACAGCCGACCTCGACCCATCTCCGATCGAGACGGTTCCAGGCTTCGACACACACGTCGCGCCGCCCGTCGATGATCCTGGGCACAGCCAGGTCGAAGCCGTGGTTCGGACCTCTGCCCCACGCCGCGGCCACGTCGGGCCGCGGCCCATCGGCGGCGGCCTCCAGCCGGGTGGTGCCGTCGACCCGCACCCGGACGTCGACAGTGGCCGTGTCCTCGAGCTGCAGTGCCCACCCCTTCACTCGGATGCCCCTCGGCCCCGACCGCACCGGGGCGAGGGTGGATCAGATGCCTCGCCCAGGCAGCGTGACCCGGCCTCGGATGTGGTCATCCAGCAGGCGGGCCATGGCCCACTGGCCGGCGGGTCGCAGATGGATGCCGTCGCGGTAGATGTACTCGGGGTGGCCGTAGACCGTGGCCGGCCAGTCGGCCAACTCGAGGGTGTCGTGGCGGTCGTAGGCCGCCGTCAACGCGTCGTTCCAGGTGTACATCCCGCTGGTCCAGCGGCGGGGCCGCACCCAGATCACCTGCTTGGTGTCACCGAGGACGGTCATGACCTCGTCGATCCATCGATCGATGGTGGCCCGGCTGGAGGTGAACTCGTTGTTGCCCAGGGCGACGATGACCGTGTCGGCGATGCGCGCGGGGTCGTCGTCCAGCAGCCCCGGTGCCGCCCACACGTGGAACCCGGGGTAGCCGACCGCGGTGTAGGTCCGTTCGGGGAGGAGGGTTCCCAGTTCCTCGACCGCGCCGAGCACCACCGAGTCGGTCAACAGGAAGACCCGCCCGCCGGGAACGACGCGATGGGCATCGTGATGGGCCAGCACCCGGGGCCCGGCCCGCTCGGTGTGTTCGGTGGTCGGGCCGGCGGGCTCGGCCGCACCGGCCCCGACGGGGACCATGAGGAGGGCGGCCACCACCGCCACGATCCGCATCACACTCGTCGACCGGGAGCGCATCGGGTCACCATAGGGAGTGGCGGTCCCGAAGCGGTGGCACTCGGGGAACGGGGGTTCCTTGACCTTTCGGTCGCGCACCTTTACCCTTCTGGGCACTCGCTTCAGGCGATCCCTGCCCGGTGCCTCCAATATCGTGCGCCCTGGTGGGTTGTTCTGGGTGCCCCGCGCGCACTAGGCTGCACTGGTCGTGCCGCGTGTCGTTCTCTCTTTGCGTTTTGGGCGCAAATACCGGCGGAGACGCGCGTGTGCGCTCGTGCCTGGCCAATCTCTGACCTGCTCGCTAGGAGCCGTCTGTGTCTTCACGCCCCGCTGATCGGGAACGCTACTCGTTCGGCAACATCGAGGAGTCCCTCGAGTTGCCCGATCTCATCGCCGTCCAGCGGGAATCGTTCCGCTGGCTGCTCGATGAGGGGCTGGCGGATACCTTCCGTGACATCTCGCCCATCAAGGACTTCACCGAGACCCTCCAGCTCGAGCTGGAGTTCGATCCCAACGACGAGGATCTGCGTCCGCCGCCGAAGTACTCGGTAGAGGAGTGCAAAGAGAAGGACATGACCTACTCCGCACCGATCTTCGTGCGGGCCCGGTTCATGAACGCCACCACGGGCGAGATCAAGGAACAGACCGTCTTCATGGGCGATTTTCCCATGATGACCGACAAGGGCACCTTCGTCATCAATGGCACCGAGCGGGTCGTGGTGTCCCAGCTGGTCCGTTCTCCCGGGGTCATCTTCCAGCCGGGTGAGCGCTACCGGTTGCGCAACCTGGCCAAGCATCAGCTGGTCACCGGCACCATCCATCCCTATCGCGGCGAGTGGATCGAGTTCGACGTCGAGCAGAAGCCGGGCAAGGACGTCACCGCCGGTACCCGCGTGGCCCGCAAGCGTCGCCTGTCCATCTTCATCTTGTTGATGGCCCTGGGCTACGACGAGGAGAACCAGCCCGGCTTCATCCAGAAGTTCGTCGACCACTTCGACTTCCTCGAGGGGCAGTGGGAGACCGAGTCGGCCAAGGAGACCTTCCCGACCAGCCAGGAAGAAGCGCTGGTCGAGATCTACAAGCGGGCTCGCCCCGGTGAGCCACCGTCGGTCGAGTCGGCCCGTGCCTACTTCCGCAACGCCTTCTTCGAGAGCCGTCGCTACGATCTCAGCCGTGTCGGCCGCTACAAGCTGAATCGCAAGCTGGGCCCCGAGATCGAGCGACTCGAGTCCATCTTCAAGCTGAAGCTCGAGAAGCCCGAGGTCGACCAACCCGTCCTCACCCCGACCGAGGTGTTGGCCGCGGTCACCTACCTGCTCAACCTGGCCAAGGGCGAGCCCGGATACCGGCTCGACGATCAGGACCACTTCGCCAACCGCCGCATCCGGTCGGTCGGCGAGCTCATCCAGAACCAGGTCCGCATCGGGCTGTCTCGCATGGAGCGGGTGGTCCGCGAGCGCATGACCACCCAGGACGTCGAGGCCATCACCCCGCAGACCCTCATCAACATCCGTCCGGTCGTGGCCGCCATCAAGGAGTTCTTCGGAACCTCCCAGCTCTCGCAGTTCATGGACCAGGTCAACCCGCTGTCGGGTCTGACCCACCGCCGGCGGCTCTCGGCACTGGGCCCAGGTGGCCTCAGCCGCGAGCGGGCCGGGTTCGAGGTGCGCGACGTGCACTTCAGCCACTACGGACGCATGTGTCCGATCGAGACGCCCGAGGGTCCCAACATCGGGCTCATCGGTGCGCTGGCCACCTACGGTCGCGTCAACCCGTTCGGCTTCATCGAATCGCCTTACCGGGTGGTGAAGAGCGGCCGGGTCACCAACGAGATCGTGTACCTCGCCGCCGATGAGGAGGAGGAGTACGTCGTCGCCCAGGCCAACGCGCCCATCGACTCCCAGGGCCGGTTCGTGAACGACCGGATCCTGGTTCGGCGGTCGCCACAGGCGGCCTCGCTCCATGACCTACGCCTCCAGCTCGAGCAGGACGTCTTCTTCGGTGC
>JAOUEE010000336.1 GCA_029858875.1 Acidimicrobiia bacterium | reverse complement strand
CGCGGCACCTTCTGCTTCGGAACCGGCCACCGCTCGGATGTGCTCTCGCGTGGCGTCCACCGCATCGGGCGGCGATGGTACGTGCCACTCGCCGAACATGTCGTGACCAGCCGACTCCAGGTCGACCCGCCGGACGAAGATGACCCGAGGCAGGGCGATGACCCGGGGCACCAGTCGGGTGTCGAGCAGCCAACAGAGTTCGAAGGGGCGGACCAGGGCCAACCGGTGCTGGGCTCCCGGGTCCACCTGCACCGCGGCCCGCAGGTGGCTGAGGAGCCCGTCGGGATGCGCACCTTCGCTGTCGACGGGAAGGAGCCGCTCGACCCGGTTGTCGATGGCGTCGCTGGACACGAGCCATCGGCACAGCCGGGAAGCGTCGGCGTACACGGAATGCACGACGAGGACCAGGTTGTCGACCAACGGCGGGTCGTCGACCGAACGACCCGACGACTCGGCCAGGATGCCGGGGCCCCAAATCTGGGACAGACGCTGGGTCACGTGCGTGCTCGTGTAGCGGACGGGGAACACCCCATCGGGTTCGACGGCGGGCCGGACGCGTCCTTCGAGGTGCCGGCGGGCATCGGTCACCACCATCTCGGCGATCTCGGCATTGCGCTCGCTTCGCTGGCGGCTGGTGCGGACCACGGACGGGTCGATGGGTGTCCGGGGGAGCCCCGCGAACTCGAAGATCCGATCGACCGCCCTCTGGGGGTTTCCCTCCACCTGCTCGTAGGTCACGTCGAGCACCTCGTCGCCGGTGACAGCGGCGAACTCCCGGAAGTGCCGGGTGGCCACCAGCACCGACCTGATGCGGTCGTGGACCTCGGCCGGCGCGATGTCGAGCTCCGCGTCGCGATCGGTGTGAGCGGACGTCCAGGCCCCCGTGCGGGAGGCGATGGTGAACGAGACGGCCTGGGCGAGGAGGTCCTCGCGACGGATGATCACCAAGCGGCGATTGGGGAAGACGGTGTCCAGCACACCGGTCTCGGCCAGCACGAACAGCTGATGCCAGCCGATCTTGAACACCGGTGGACTCCCGCCCTGTCGGGTGACCCGCGGCCGCAGATTGCGGGCGAACGACACGAGCGTCCGCTCGTTGAGCTCCCACCGGTCGAGGTGGCGTTGCACGAACGGCGGGTTGAAGGCCTCGTGGCCGCGGGCCAGCAGCTGGGTGCTGCGCAACAACTCGGCGAGGTAGTTGGAGCCGGACCGGTTGGTGAAGCACAGCAGCAGTGCGGGCTCGGGAGCCCGCTGCGGTACCACTCCGTCGGTCGGCAGCCCCTCCTCACCGAAGATGTCGAGATACTGCGTGCGGAGCTGCTCGATCGTCATACGGCGAAGGGGAACCTATCGCCCTCGTCGCCGATTGTCGGCCACCAGGCCCGCTCGCTCCATCCAGAGCCCCGTTCATCGTCCACGGGTGGTGCTGCATGGCCGAGGGCACGAAGCACACGACGAACCCGGGGACATGCCGGTGTGGTGGCGGGTCAGCAGCGATCGAGGAAGTGGTCGTCGACGACGTCGCGGGCCTGGTCCACGTCGTCGTCCGAGCCGATCGCCATGTCCCGGAGGGCGGTGACGACCCGCGGCGGCAGGTCGTCGCCACTCAACGCGATGATGCGATCGACGTCGGCACCGACGTCGGCCTGGACCAACTGGATCTCACCCCACGCCGCGCACAACAGCCGCTCGCGGTCTTCGGTGGAGAGCCCGTCGTCGACGCGTCCGTTGAGTGCCTCGCAACTCCCTGGCGCGCCACGGTCACAGTCGGCCTGCAGGTCGGCGATCTCGGTGGGGACGGCGCGGCGGGCACCCTCGGACGCCGCGGGGTCGGGATCGCTCCCGCCGCAGGCGGCCGGGAGGACGACCGTGATGGCGAGCAACAGGCGAAGGTGAACCGGAGCACGCATGGCGCTCCATCGGCAGCAAGGGGCGACTCTTCAAGGCGGTCAGGTCTTCGGCCGGGGGTCGACCGACTGCTGGATGCGTCCGGCCAGCTTCATGAGCCGGTCGATGCTGGCTTCGGTCTGTTGCACCATCGCGACCAGGGCATCCCCCGGCGTGGTCGGCATCCGCTGCCGGAGCTGGGTCAACTCCACTTCCACCGCATGCACGGCATCGTCCACCTCCCTGGCGAACTGCGCGGCGCCGGAGCTCTCCATGTGGCGTTGCGTGCGCTCGAGCACCTCGGTGGCTGCCTCCAGGCGTTGGGCCACCACGCGGAGATCTTCCACACCGATCCGCAACTTCTCGAGGGTGTCGGGTAGCACTCGCAACTCGTCTCGCAGACGGGACATCCATCGGGCTTCGGCCATGGGGCAAGCATCGCGCCGACCCGCTCCGGATGCGACCGGCACCGACCACGACGCCCGGTTGGCTACGGTTCGACCGTGACCGGCTCGAGGAGACGCAGGTGGGATGGGATCGCTCTGGCCGGGCTCAGCCTGTTGCTGGGTGCCGGCGCGGCGGGAGCGGCGCTGGCCGGCGACACCGAGCGGGTGGGCGACTACTGGTCCCGGGCCACGGTCAGCGACGGTCGGGCCCAGGTCACCGAGGTCATCGACTACGAATTCGGCCCCAACCAGCGCCGCGGCATCTTCCTCGACGTCACCGATCTCGACCCCGGCGCTCCGGTGACGGTCGACTCTCCGACCGCTCCCGATCAGTTCACGGTCACCGCACAGGCCGGCAACCGCAGCCGCATCAGGGTCGGCGATCCCGACCGCACCATCAGCGGCCGCCACCGCTACACCATCGACTATCCGCTGTCGACGCTGGTCCAGGGCGACACGGTCAGCTGGAACGCCGTGGGCACGCACTGGAGTGTGGGGATCGATCGAGCCGAGCTGCATCTGATCGTCGACCGTGAGCTCACCGGGGTCCGTTGCTTCGTCGGCACCAGCGGTTCAGATGCCCAGGATTGTGACGCCCAGCAGGTGGCGCCCGGCCACCTGCTGGTCCGGACCGGAAGCATCGGCGCCGGTGATGGCTACACCATCAGCGCCACCATGGGCCCGGCGGCGATCCCGCCGGTCGGCGTCGAGGAACCGACGGGCCCGGCCGACGATCCGGGCACAGGATGGCTGCGGCCGGCCGTGGCGGTCACCGTGGCCGCATTGGCCGGTGCCGCCGCCCTCGAACTGCCGATCCGGCACCGAGGGCGCGAGCAGGTGTGGACGGGCGGAAGCGCCGACGTGGCCTTCGGCCCAGGGGCGGCGGTGGTTCCCGAGATTCGCACCGTGGATCACTCCGAGTTGGATGCCATGGCGGCCACCGAGTTCGCGCCGCCCAGGGACATCGCGGCATCGGTCGGCGGGATCATCCACGCGGAGCGGGTGACGGTCGACCAGAAGATGGCTTGGATCGTCGAAGCCAGCCTGCGCGACGAGATCGAGATCAGCGGTTCGGGCGACGACCTGACCCTCCGCCGGGGCCAGGCCACTCCCCCGCCCAGCGTCTCCAACGTCTTGACCACCATGTTCGACGGCCGGACTTCGATCCCGTTGGGTGAGTACGACAAGGACTTCGCCGCAGGATGGAACGAGCTGGAGCAGCAACTCGACGACTGGCGCGACCAGAGCGATCTGTGGGTTCCCACGGGTCACGCCACCCAGAGACGGTGGCGGGCCTGGGCGGTGCTCCCGCTCCTCGTCGGGCTGGCGGCCCTGGGCGTGGGTGCGGTGATGGCCAACCGATCGGGAGGGCTCTGGCTGGTCGTGGCCGCCGTGGGTGGCCTGCTCTCCGGCGCCGCCCTGGCCGTGTTCGTCCGGAGCCACGAGATGCTGGTGCGCTCACCCCGAGGGTCGGGTTTGTGGGTGCAGATCGAGTCCTTCCGGCGGTTCATCGCCGACTCCGAGGCCCGCCACGCCAAGATGGCCGCCGAGATGGGACTGCTCCGGGAGTACACCGCATGGGCCGTGACCCTCGGCGAGCTCGACCACTGGACCAAGACGGTCCGGGCGGCGGGACTCGATCGCGAGAGCCCGGCCTTCCAACGCGACCTGGCCGTGATCGCCGCTACGCCGGCTTTGTGCGATGCGGTCAAGTCGGCCTCGACCGCGCCTTCGAGCAGCGGCTCGTCCGGCGGCAGCTTCGGCGGCAGCGTGGGCGGTGGCGGCGGGGGAAGCGGAGGCGGCTCGTGGTGA
>JAOUEE010000335.1 GCA_029858875.1 Acidimicrobiia bacterium | reverse complement strand
AGCTGGTGAGGGTGTGTCCCTCGGCCCGGTAGGCGTACCCGTGTTGGGGTGGCGTGCGGCGGAGGAGCCATTCCTCGAGCGGCTCACGTACCCAGACGAAGGCGTGCTGGAGCAGCGATCGGCACTCGTCCACACCGCAGAAGCGCACATCCTCGACGATGCCGTCGGGGTCGTCGATGGCCACCGCTCCGTCCCATTGCTCGGCCGCGAACACCACAACCTGGAGTCGCGTGCCCAGGTCAACGAACTCCACCTCGATCTCGTAGAGGCGCTCACCCCACCGGGTGACCGAGAGGCCGGTCTCCTCGCGAACCTCGCGCGTCAACGCCCCCAAGGGGGTCTCCCCCGCATCGATCACCCCACCGGGCGTCGACCAGTCGACGCTCCCGTCCCGGCGCCGATTGCTGACCAGCAGTACCTGCCGGTCGACTTCGAGGACGGCGCCGGCCACGGCCCAGTCGTGCATCTGACCAGTCTGGCCCATGAGACCGGTCCAGGTGGCCAGGAGCGACGAGGATCAGCGCTCGGTGTCGGGTCGCTCGATGGTGGCGGCCGAGGCGATGTCGATGCCCTTCTCGGCATTGACGGCCTGCTGGTGGGCCGTCGGCCGCTCCAGCTTCGCGGCGTCCCCGATGTCCACGCCATCGCTCATGCCCAACACCGCCGGGGCGGCGGGGCCGGAGTCGACGATCATGCCGGATCCGTCGGCCCCTCGGTCGAAGATGGGAATGGTCAGACCGACCTGGTCGGTCGGTGTCGGCGTCGAGCCCGCAGGATGCCCGGCGCTTCGCGGCACCAGCACCAAACCGCCAACCGCGGTGAGCCCGACCAGCAGGCCGGCGATGGGCACCACCGTCGCCCGGCGGAACCGACGGGAGGTGTCCCGAAGCTCGGGCCGCAGATCTTGGACGATGCTCTGGAGGTGCTGCTCGAGCTGCTCGGCCTCGTCGGCCAGGGCCCGACCGAGCACGGCGAGGTCGACGTCCCGGAAGGTGATGGGAGAACCCAGCGGCAGACCACGCAGGGCGTAGACGAGGGCCAGATAGCGCGTGAGTACCTGGTCGCGCTGGTCCTCGGTGCCCAACCCGACCTCGTGCTCGGCGGCCGAGATCGTGCCCTCGTCGATGTCGATGACCAACTCGGTGCGCTGGGGCACGATGGAGCCGTGTTCGATGCCGTAGACGGCATCGACGAGCGTCATCGTCGAATCGTCGATCAGTCGCACCCCGGCCTCCACCGCGTCGAGGTCGGCCGCGTCGAGGCCATGCAGCGCAGCCAGCTCGGCCAGACCCCATCCGAGCTCCTCGCGCCGCTGTCGCAGCAGACGGCCCAGACGAACGGGCGGGATCAGATCAGTCGAAGCAGACCACACACCACCATGATCGGCCGGATTCGTGGGATCTTGAGCGGCCCGTCGTGGCCCGACCTTCAGTGCCGGCGCCGACGAAGCACCCGATCGCGCAGCCCCCACCACGTGACGAGGGCGAGGGCCTCGACGATGATGCGACCCGACATCTTGGACGTGCCGAGCACGCGGTCGGTGAAGGCGATGGGTACCTCGGTGATGCGGCCCCCCAGTTGGTCGATCTGGTAGGCCATCTCGATCTGGAAGCCGTAGCCCTCGGCCTTGATCTGGTCGAGGGGCACCTTCGCCAACGCATCGGCCCGGTAGGCCCGGTAGCCCGACGTGGCGTCGCGTACGTCGAAGCCCAGCACCGCGGCCGCGTATCGATTGCCCCAACGCGACAGCAGCCGACGCCGCAACGACCAGTTGGGAATGCTGCCTCCCGGCACGTAGCGACTGCCGACCGTCAGCGCCGCTCCATCGGCAACCGGCGCCAACAGCCATGGCAGCGCCGCCGGGTTGTGCGAGAGGTCCGAGTCCATCTCGACCAGCACCTCGAAGCCCCGCTGGAGCCCGTGGGCGAAGCCGGCCCGATAGGCCGAGCCCAGCCCCTGCTTGCCCGGTCGACGCAAGACCTCGACCGACCCGATCTCCTCGGCCAGCGACTCGGCCAGGTCTGCGGTCCCGTCGGGACTGCCGTCGTCGACCACCAGGATCGACGCCTCGGGCACGTGCTCACGGATGCCGCGCAGGACGGCCTCGATGTTCTCGGCCTCCTGATAGGTGGGCAACACCACGAGGGTTCGCACGGCCGCAGCCTAGGAGCCGCGACGTGCTGCATGGTGCAACCGCCCACCCACTCACACGCCGGACAGGGCCGGTACCCTCCCTTCGATGTCGCCGGAACCGCCTTCCGCCCCGCCCTCCCCCATCGAATCGGCCGCTCCTTCGACGTGGGCCCGAGTACTGGCCATCGGCTCCGTCCTGCTCGGCGGGGCGGCCGGGGGCCTCATCGGCTTCGCCTTCATCGACATCCAGTGTCAGGGCGACTGCGACACGTGGACGGGTATCGGCGCCCTGGTGGGGGCCCTCGTCGGTGCCCTCGGCCTGGCCATCGTGGCCGTGCTCACGCTGCGGGCCATAGGCGAGTGGCGGGCCCTCGAAGCACAGCGACAGCTGGCCGATGACGACTGACCCGAATCAGCTGCTCCATCTGGCGCTTCGCATCGTCGACGAGCTGGTACCGACCCTCGTCTCGGCCCGCAATGCAGGCGGGCTGGCCGTCCACACCAAGACGTCGGGCACCGACATGGTCACCGAGATGGACCGCTGGTGCGAGGAGCGGATCATCGAGATGATCCTCTCCGACCGCCCCACCGACGGCTTTCTCGGCGAGGAGGGTGGGCGCCGGGAGGGCACCAGCCCGGTGGTCTGGATCATCGACCCCATCGACGGCACCACCAACTACCTGTACGACGTACCTGGCTACTCGGTGTCGATCGCCGCCGAGATCCATGGCGAGGTCACCGTCGGCGTGGTGGCCGATCCGGTGCGCCGGGAGGTCCACAGCGCGATCCGAGGCCGGGGCGCCAGCCGCAACGGCATGCCCATCCGGTGTTCGAACAAGGCCGACCCGGCCACGGCGTTGGTCGGGACCGGCTTCGGGTACCAGCCCGAGCGTCGGGTGGAGCAGGCCAGAGTCCTCACCGGCGTCATCGGCCGGGTGCGCGACATCCGCCGCATGGGCGGGGCGGCCCTCGACCTCTGCGCGGTGGCGGGCGGCCGCCTCGACGCCTACTACGAGAGCGGCCTGAACCCCTGGGACATCGCCGCGGGCGGGCTGATCGCGCTGGAGGCGGGCGCCCGCGTCACCGACCTCGACGGCCAACCGAGTTGGACCGACACGGTGGTTTGTGCCGCCGCCCCGCTCCACGACTCGTTCCGCCAACTTCTCGTCACCGCCCACTCCTGACGAGCCCCGCTGGCCGGCGGCGAAGGCGGCCTGGCGCCGCACCGAGCAGGAGATACGGCGCCCTGGTCTCGGCGAGGGGTGGGCCGGCGACCAACCGTCGAGACCAACGCGGGCGCCGCGATCCGCAAAGCTCCCGAGCGCCTGCTCGAGCGGGTTGGGGTGGTCCGTTGCCCGCTCGGCGGTCAGATGAGGCACACTGCTGGGTGTGGGCACACGCATCCTCACGGTGGAAGACGACGAGCGCATCCGAACCGCGGTCCGACTCGCCCTCGAAGACGAGGGCTGGCAGGTCGTGGAGGCCGACGACGGCGAGCAGGCGCTCGAGACGTTCGTCGCCTCCCCCACCGATGTGGTGCTCATCGACATCATGCTTCCGGGCATCGACGGATTCGAGGTGTGCCGCAGCATCCGCCGCACCAGCGACGTCCCCATCGTGATGGTCACCGCCCGCGCCGATACCCACGACGTGGTGGCCGGTCTCGAGGCCGGGGCCGACGACTACCTCACCAAGCCCTTCGCACCCAAGGAGCTGTCGGCCCGGATCCGGGCCCTGCTTCGGCGGGCCCGCAGCGCCGACCCGGCCTCCACCCACCTCCAGTTCGGCGACCTCGAGGTGATCCCCGACGAGGGCGTGGTCCGCAAGGGAGGCGAGGAGGTCCACCTCACCAAGACCGAATTCCGTCTGCTGGTCGAGCTGGCCACCAGCGCCGGGCGGGTGTTCAGCCGCGAGGTGTTGCTCGAGCGGGTGTGGGGGTACGGCTACTTCGGTGACGGACGGCTCGTCGACGTCCACATCCGTCGGCTACGCACCAAGGTCGAGACCGATCCCG
>JAOUEE010000334.1 GCA_029858875.1 Acidimicrobiia bacterium | reverse complement strand
CCCCGGGCCTACCACGGGTTCCACCAGTGGCAGGTGTACTACGCCACCGCCGAAGGCGCGGTGTGGCTCCAGGAGGGCTACGACCAGTCCGAGCCCATCTCGGTCCTCGCCTACCTGGCCGATCACCCCGCGGCCGCCCCGACGCCCTGAGCAGTCGCCCTGTCGGGCCCGCCGTCGAAGACCACATCGCCGCTTCGGTGCAGGTCGTCACATCGCCCATGCCTGCGGCCGCGCACGCAGCCCGGAGCCAGGCCATCGGCACCTTCGTGACCGCCCACGTCGATCCTGCGGAGGAGTGCGACCCTCACGTTCGGGAAGGCAGCGATGTGATCGGCAATACTGCGAGTGATGTCTGAACCACGTGACCCGAAGCCCGCCTCCCTTCACACGACCCGCATCAACGAGGCCGCCGCGGCCTCACTCGGGTTCGACGACGACGGCGACTGGGACCGTGCCACCCGTGGGCTGGTGGCAACGCATCCGACCGGCGCGTTCGACGGCCCGCTCGGCACCGCGTGGGACATCGCGGAGTACGACTTCCTGCGTGACCAGGAGGAGGCGCCGCCCTCGGTGAACCCCAGTCTCTGGCGCCAGGGCCGGCTCAACGCGGTGCATGGTCTCTTCCAGGTGGCCGACGGCATCTGGCAGTGCCGCGGCTACGACATCTCCAACATCACCTTCATCGCCGGGACCGACGGCTGGGTCATCATCGATCCGCTGACCACGGCCACGACGGCGGCGGCGTGTCTCGAGCTGGCCAACACCCATCTCGGTGAGCGACCGGTGACCGCGGTGATCTACACGCACAGCCACGCCGACCACTACGGCGGCATCCTCGGCGTGACCACCCACGACGATGTCGATGCCGGCAACGTGCGCATCCTCGCGCCGGAGGGCTTCCTCCGCGAGGCGGTGAGTGAGAACCTGCTCGCCGGGCCGATCATGGGACGACGGGCGTTCTACCAGTTCGGCATGCTCGTGACGCCCGGGCCGTACGGTCACATCGACTGTGGCCTCGGCAAGACGATCCCGAGAGCCCAGGGCGATCTCATCGGCCCGACCGAGGAGATCTCGATCACCGGCACCGAGCTCGACGTCGACGGCCTGCGCATCGTCTTCCAGAACACGCCGGGCACCGAGGCCCCCGCCGAGATGAACTTCATGTTCCCCGACCACGGCGCGTTGTGCATCGCGGAGAACTGCACCCACACCCTGCACAACGCACTGCCGTTCCGTGGCGCCCAGGTGCGCAACACCCTCGACTGGAGCAAGTACATCCAGGAGGCGATCGACATCTTCGTGGGCGACACCGACACGATCTTCTCGACCCACAACTGGCCCCGCTTCGGCAACGACGATGCCCGCCGGTACCTCGAGCAACAGCGCGACATGTACCGGTGGCTCCACGACCAGAGCGTGCGACTCATGAACCACGGCAACACGCCGAGAGAGATCGCCGAGCAGCTCGAGCTGCCGGAGTGCTTCGCGTCGCAGAGCCACACGCGCGGGTACTACGGCACCATCAGCCACAACTCCAAGGCCGTGTACCAGCGCTACATCGGGTGGTACGACGGCAACCCGGCGAACCTGAACCCGCACACCCCGGAACAGAGCGGCGCCCGCTACGTCGAGGCGATGGGCGGCGCCGACGAGGTGGTGGCCAAGGCGAGAACGGCCTTCGACGACGGCGACTACCGGTGGGTGGTCGAGCTGCTCAACCACGTCGTGTTCGCCGATCCCGAGCACGAGGAGGCCCGTCTGTTGCAGGCCGACGCCTTCGAGCAGCTCGGCTATCAGGCGGAGTCGGGACCCTGGCGTGACTCGTACCTGATGGGTGCCCTGGAGCTGCGCACCGGCATGAAGGGCCTCGGTCTGGGGATCGGGGCGGTGTCCGACGAGCTCACGGTCGACATGCTGTTCGACCTCGTCGGCACCCGGCTCGACGATGTCACCGTCGCCGGTCGGACCGCGACGATCAACTGGCACTTCACCGACGTGAACGAGGACCACGTGGTCGGTCTCGACAACTGTGCGATCCACCACCGGCCCGACCGCCACGTCGACGACGCCACCGCCACCATCTCGACGACGAAAGCCCGACTCGCCGATCTGCTCCGTGGCGACATCGACGTCGACGGCCTGCTCGCCGATTCGAAGGTCGACGGCGACGATGACCCGATCCGCATGATCTTCGGCACCCTCGACTCCTTCAGCGGCATCTTCGGCATCGTCGAACCCTGACGGCAGGGTTCAGGCGCAGCCATCGAGGCGGTGGACGTCGTCGTCGAGACCGCCGGCGATCCGTTCGACACCATCCTCGACGGTGAAGGCGACACCAAGGTGCTGCTCGGCCGACGGCGAGCCGGTGGACTTCCGCGTGTGACCATTCGCGTGCTCGCGGCGGATGCGCGTGAAGCGGTCGCTGTCGAGGAGGTCGAGCACCTTCGACTCCAGATCGCCGGCCCTGCTACCCCACGGTGTGGAGAGCTCGGGGCTCCTCACGGTCGCTCGCCCCGATCACGCTACTGTCCGTCCGGTGTCGGATCCCACGACGAGTCGTCACGACCAGGCGCAACACCGCCCGCAGCGTCCATGAGTCCCCGCGGCACCGACCGCTACTTCGCGGCCGGGCTGGAGACCTTCCCCGCTGCGGTCGCCGCGGCCGCTGTGGCCGCCCGGGACTCGGCGTTCGACCTGTGCGTCCACCCGGCCACTGGCCAGCTGTTGGCCGATCTGGCCGCGGCGCTTCCGGCCGGCGCACGCGTCGGGGAAACCGGTACCGGCACGGGGGCCGGCGTGGCGTGGATGGCCTCGACGGCGCCGCCTGACGCCCACATCGTCAGCGTCGAGATCGACCCGGGGCGGGTCACGACGGCGCGTCGGGTGCTCGAGGGCGACCAGCGCGTGACCATCCTCGAAGCCGGCGTCGAGGCGCTGTGGGATCACGGGCCCTTCGACCTCCTGGTTCTCGATGGAGGGCCGGGATCGGGCAAGGAAGGCCACGAACCGGTATCGCCCCGGGCGCGGCTCCGGGCCGGGGGTCGGATCGTGATCGACGACTTCACGCCCACCACCGAGTGGCCGCCCCGGTTCGGCGGCGAGCTCGACCATCCGCGGCTGCACTGGTTGACGCATCCCGACCTCGACAGCGAAGAGCACCTGGTGGCACCGGACATGGCGGTGGTGGTCGGCCGCCTCCGGCCGACACGGCGCGACCGACTCGTGCGATCATCGGTCCCATGAGCGATGACGTGCACGACCTGACGACGAATCCGGTCCACATCGGGCTGGGTGCCACCACGGTGGTGCAGCCCGACTTCACCGGCGAAATGGACTGGTACACGGCCTACGGCGACCGGCATGGCGACGACGGTGCCGAGGGACGCCTGGTCAGCATGCACCGTTTCAGCGAGCCCTGGGACACGTGGGAGATGCACCCCAACGGCAGCGAGCTGGTGCTCTGCGTCGACGGGTCGATCACGTTGCACCAGGACATCCACGGCTCGGTGCAGACCGTCACCCTGGACCGGGGTCAGTACGTGATCAACCCGCCGGGAGCTTGGCACACGGCCGACGTGGCCGCGCCGGCCACCGCCTTGTTCATCACCGCTGGCCTCGGGACCGAGATGAAGCCTCGCTGACCCGCAGCCGCACCCCTCGCCGTACGATGTCCTCTCGGGCATCGGCGGCGCTCCTTGCCTCACAGCCGGGAGCGAACACACAGTCACGACAGGTGAAGTAGGAAGCTCGTCGATCCAGCCCAGCGGGTCCCACCGGCCGAGCCAGCACCGCGGCGACCGCCCGTTCGACGGCGGCCAGTCCCCGCTCGATCAGCTCCTCGCGTTCGAACGTGGTCACCGCCCCGGTCGCGTGACTGACCAGCACCACGGTGTCGGCCGCGGCTGTGCGGCTCAACCCGTGCAGCAGGCTCAGGTATCCGGCCTGGTCCAGTCGCGACTCGTCCACCGACGGAAAGACCAGCACGGGCCGCACGGTGCCTTCCTCGACGAGGTCCACCGCACCTCTCAGCCGCAGGCCTCGCGCCGGATGATCCCAGTGGAAGCGGTCGTCGACGACATGGCGATCGAAGTCGCGGATGTCGAGCACGGCCAGGGTGCGCTCCAACCAGCTGGTCGCCCGGTGCACCGTGGC
>JAOUEE010000044.1 GCA_029858875.1 Acidimicrobiia bacterium | reverse complement strand
AGAAGACCATTCCGGCCGAGGCGGGAATCGTCGAGCGGTCGGTGAGTTTCACCAAGGGCTGCTTCACCGGTCAGGAGTTGGTGGCCCGCATCGACAGTCGGGGCAACAACACCCCGCGCCGGCTGTGTCGCCTGGTGGGTGTCCACGACCAGCTCGTCGAGGTCGGCGACACCGTCACGTTCGACGGGAAGGACGTGGGTGTGGTCTCGTCGGCGGTGGCCGGAGACGGGGCCCGGCCAGCGGTGGCCTTGGCCTATCTCCATCGCTCGGTGGCGCTGCCGGCTGAGGTCGTGGTGCCGAGCGGCACGATGGCGGTGGTGGCGCCGTGAGCCTCGATCCGGCGATCTGAGCTGGCCATCGAGCGCAGTGCCCGCCGCGGAAGGGGTTCGTGGCCGACCGGGTGCGGCCGATCGACCGTGTCGGTCGCGCGGTGGTCGTTCAGGACAGGCGACCCGAGCGGCCGGCGGGAGCTGAGCGGTCGGCCCGCGCGGTCGCTCGGCAGACGAACCGCCGGCGCCTCCGGCCGGAGACCCCGGGCGAGGTCAACGCTCACCGCGCTGGGACGAGGTGAGCGCCACGAGGGGCACCACGATGAAGAGCACCACGCTGGCCGCGAAGCTGGCCATGCCCAACGCGAGAAGTGGCGCCAGCCGGGTGACGGCCCCCACGACGAGAGAACCGAGGGCCAGGGCCAACAACAGCACGGGTGCCAAGCTGAGTCCTCGTGGGTGGGTCTGTCGGCCGTCGGCGTCGATGTCGGGCATCGGCGGATCGTCATCGAGGTCGAAGGGCACGAAGCGGTAGGGGTCTTCTCCGTTCGACGCCGTACGGGTCTTCGAGCCGGCGGTTGCCGAGGGTGGGCGTCGCGTCAGGTCATAGGCCCGCCGGCGATCGGCGTTTCCCAGCACCGCCCAGGCGGCGGTCACCTGCTGCATCCGCAGCTCGTTGCGCTTGCGGGTGCGGTCGTCGGCCCCTGGGTGACCGTCGGGATGGTACCGGCGGGCCAACCGGAGGTACGCGACTCGGATCTCGGCCGCCTCGGCCGAAGGCGCCAGTTCGAGCGCGTCGTAGTGGTCCACCGACGTCACGTTACGGCGCCCGCCGGGCCAACGACACGTCTCCTGGCGCGGGTCGGGGCCGAAAACCCCGTCACCGGGAAAACCGCGCGCCGATAGAGTCGACCCATGGCCCCGGCGTACCTCGATCCGATCGTGGCCGCTCACCGCGCCGGCGCATTGGCCGACCACCGGTCCCTGGATTCCCTGCTCGAGCAGGTGGCGGCGCTGCCACCCTGCCGCGGCTTTCGGCGTGCGCTCGCTGCGGCCGATGGACTCGGCGTCATCGCCGAGATCAAGCGGCGGTCGCCGTCCAAGGGCGACCTGGCCGTCGAGCTGGATCCGGCCGAGGTGGCACGCCAGTACGCCGAGGGTGGCGCCACGTGCCTGTCGGTGCTCACCGATGCGGACCACTTCGGTGGCAGCGCACAGGATCTGGCCGCGGCCCGTGAGGCGGTCGGCCTCCCGGTGCTGCGCAAGGACTTCACCGTGGCCGCCAACGATGTGGTGGATGCCCGCATCATGGGAGCCGACGCCGTGCTCTTGATCGTGGCCGCCCTCGACGATGTCGAGCTGGCCGACTTCGCCACTCTGGCCGGCGAGATCGGCCTCGACGTGCTGGTCGAGGCGCACGACGAGGGGGAGATCGATCGGGCCATGGCAGTCGGCGCCACCTTGATCGGTGTCAACCAGCGCGATCTCCACACCTTCGAAGTGGACACCGATCGGGCCGTGCGGGTGGCCCATCGGATGCCCGCCTCGGTGATCCGGGTGGCCGAGTCCGGTGTGCGGGGTCCCGACGATGGCGCTCGCCTGGCGGCGGCGGGGTATGACGCGGTGCTGGTCGGCGAGAGCGTCGTCACCGCCGGAGACCGACGCGCCGCAGTGGCGGCACTGCGATCGGTTCCCGTGCGCACCGTTCCCGACCGGCTCTCCCGGTAGCGTCGGCACCGTGTTCGTCAAGATCTGTGGCATCACCACGGAAGCCGATGCGCTGTTGGCGGTGGCGATGGGCGCTGATGCCGTGGGGTTCGTCTTCGCGCCCTCGCCTCGGCAGATGGCCGTCCAGGCCGTGCACGACATCGTTCGCCGACTCCCGGCCGATGTGCTCACGGTGGGGGTGTTCCGCAACGACGCCCCCGACCGGGTGATCAAAGTGGTCGACCAGGCCGGGTTGAAGGCGGCGCAGCTCCACGGCAACGAGACCGCCGATGACACCAGGACGGTGCGGGCACGGGTGCCGATCGTCTTCAAGGCCTTCCCGGCCGGCGACCCGGCCATCGACCGATTCGACCAGTTCGGGGCCGATGCCCTGCTGATCGACGCCAAGCAGCCGGGCTCGGGACAGGTCTTCGACTGGTCGCTCACCGCCGCGGCGCCGGTCGGGGCCCGCGTGTTGCTGGCCGGCGGGCTCCATGCCGGCAACGTCGCCCGGGCCATCGAGCAGGTCCAACCGTGGGGCGTCGATGTGTCGACCGGCGTCGAACGGTCCCCGGGCCAGAAGGACCCGGTGCGAGTGAAGGCATTCGTGACCAATGCCAAGATCGCCGAGCCGGTGCGCTACGAAGGCGCCGGCAAGGGTCCCTACGACTGGATGATCGACGAGTGATCGCCGCAGCCTGGAGACGACCGCCATGGTGATGCAGGAGCCGAGCCCCGAGGGGCGCTTCGGAGAGTTCGGTGGGCGCTTCGTGCCGGAGACGCTGGTGCCGGCCTGTCAGGCGCTCGAGGCGGCCTTTCGGACGGCTTGGGCCGACGACGCCTACCGGAAGCGCCTCGACGGGCTGCTCAACGACTACGCCGGCCGTCCCAGCCCGCTGACGGAATGCGGGCGGCTCAGCGAGGAGTTGGGGCTGCGCCTGCTGCTCAAACGGGAGGACCTCAATCACACCGGCTCCCACAAGATCAACAACGTGCTCGGCCAGGCCCTGTTGGCCGAACGGATGGGCAAGACGCGTCTGGTGGCCGAGACCGGTGCCGGCCAACACGGTGTGGCCACGGCCACCGCCGCGGCCCTGCTGGGCCTGGAGTGCGTCGTGTACATGGGCGAGGTCGACATCGAACGGCAGGCCCTCAACGTGTTCAAGATGCGGCTGCTCGGCGCCGACGTCCGAGCGGCCGCATCGGGCAGCCGCACCCTGAAAGACGCCATCAACGAGGCCATGCGCGACTGGGTGGCCACCGTCGAGACCTCGCACTACTGCCTGGGTTCGGTGATGGGGCCCCATCCCTATCCGTGGATGGTGCGCGAGTTCCACCGGGTCATCGGCGAGGAAGCGCGGTCACAGTGCCTCCAACTGCTCGGAGGCGATCCCGACACGGTCGTGGCCTGCGTGGGCGGTGGATCCAATGCCGCCGGGATCTTCTCCGGCTTCGCCGACACCGACACCGCCCTGGTCGGGGTGGAACCGGCAGGCGGCGCCGCCGTCGGGCGCGGCGTGCCCGGGGTGGTCCACGGGTCGAAGTCCTACCTGATGCAGGACGAGTTCGGGCAGGTACAGGAGGCCGAATCGATCTCCGCCGGCCTCGACTATCCGGGCGTGGGTCCCGAGCACTCGCATCTGGCTGCCATCGGTCGGGCACGCTACGAGGCCGTCACCGACGACGAGGTGATCCAGGCCTTCCAACTCCTGGCCCGCACCGAGGGCATCATTCCTGCGCTCGAGCCGGCCCACGCCCTGGCGTGGATCAGCCGAGCTCGGGCCGAGCTGTCCGGACAGACCGTCCTGCTCAACCTCTCGGGTCGGGGCGACAAGGACGTTCCCCAGATGATGGAGATCCTGTCGTGACCGGTCCCTTCGAGGGCCATCTCCGCGCCCGACGCGACGCCGGCCGCAAGCTCCTGATTCCCTACATCACCGGCGGGCTGGGCGAGAACTGGACCGAAGCGGTCGAGGCCGCGGTGGCTGCCGGGGCCGACGCGGTCGAGATCGGTATTCCCTTCAGCGATCCGGTGATGGACGGGCCCACCATCCAGGAGGCCTCGGATCGGGCTCTGACCGCCGGGGCCACACCGGTGTCGGTGCTCGATGAGGTCCGCCAGCTCCAGGTCGAGATCCCGCTGGCGGTGATGACTTACTACAACCTGGCGTTCAAGGCCGGTCTGCACCGGTTCGCCTCGTCGCTGCACGACGCCGGTGTGAGTGCCGCCATCCTCCCGGACATGCCCCTGGAGGAGTGCGAACCGTGGGCCGAGGCGGCGGGCGAAGCCGGAGTGGAGATGGTCCTGCTCGCCGCGCCGACGGCGCCGGACGAGCGGTTGGTGCGGATCTGCGAGCGAGCCCAGGGCTTCGTGTACGGCGTAGGCCTGCTGGGTGTCACCGGCGAGCGGGCTGCTCTGGCCGCCAGCGCCAGTGAGATCGCCGTGCGGCTCAAGCAGGTGACCGACATGCCGGTTCTGGTCGGCGTCGGGGTCTCCACGCCCGAGCAGGCGGTGGAGGTCTGTCGTCATGCCGATGGCGTGATCGTGGGGTCGGCCATCGTCCGGCAGCTGCTCGACGGTCACGGCCCCGACGGCGTCGGTGACCTGGTCAGGCGTTTCCGGGAAGCCCTCGACGGCTGATGCACGATTGCTGAACGACGCACTTCTCGACCTGGCTCTGCCGCGAACCGATGCCGGGGTGGCCGTGCAGTGGGCGGTGATGGTACCGGTGTGGATCGTCGCGCTGGTGTGGGCCCCACGGCTCTCGGCCGAGGCTCGCCGGTTGGTGATCGGGCTGGTGTCGGTGAACCTGGCCTGGTTCGTGGTGCGCATGCTGCACTGACCCATGCCCGTCCACGAAGCCTGCATCGACCAAGATCAGGGAATGCCCGAGACTTCTGTGGGTTTCCTCGTCGGTGAGTGACTACGACGTGATCGCCATCGGAGGCGGCGCCGGTGGCCTGAGCGTGGCTCGGTCGGCCCGGTGGGCCGGCCGGTCCGTGTGCCTCGTCACGGACGGCGAGCCGGGCGGCGACTGCACCTTCACGGGATGCGTGCCGTCGAAGGCGATGATCAGCGTCGCGGCCGGCGGAGGGACCTTCGCCCAGGCCATGGAGCGGGTCCGAACGAGCATCGCGACGATTGCGGCCACCGAATCGTCGGCCCGGCTCCGAGAGGACGGCGTCGACGTGCAGTGCGGTCGCGGCCGCCTGCTCGATTCCAACACGGTCGACGTGGACGGCACTCGCCTGTCCGCTAGGCGGGTGGTGATCGCCACCGGCGCCGCACCCGTCGTGCCGCCGATAACGGGACTCGCCGAGATCGACGCCCTCACCAACGAGTCCGTCTTCGAGCTGGCCGATGCCCCGGCCAGTCTCGCCGTTCTGGGTGGCGGTCCCGTCGGCTGCGAGTTGGCGCAGGCCATGGCCCGACTCGGGGTCCGGGTCTTCCTCTACGAGGCGCTCGATCGCGTCCTGTCGCGAGAGGAGCCGCTGGCATCGGCCGTGGTGCACGCCGCCCTCGATGCCGACGGGGTATCGGTTCGGGTCGGCCAGCGGGTCGCCCGCTTCGAGCCCATCGGCGCGAACGTCAGAGTGATCACCGACGACGGGGCCGTCGACGAGGTCGAGCGGGTGTTGGTGTCGGTCGGTCGACGCCCTGTCACCGACGGCCTCGGCCTCGACCAGGTCGGCGTCCAGCGCGACCGAGGCGGCCACATCGTGGTGAACGACCGGCTCGAGACGTCGGTGAAGGGCATCTTCGCGGTGGGCGACGTCACCGGACGCCTCCCGTTCACCCACGCGGCCGATGAGATGGGGCGGGTGGCCGCCGGACACGCGTTGGGTCTTCGTCCGCGGTGGAGATTCGATGCAACCGCCATCCCCTGGACCACGTTCACCGATCCCGAAGTGGCCCGGATCGGCCCGACCGAGGCCGAAGCCGCGTCGATGGGGGCCATGGTGGCCGAACTGCCGATGACCGAGTTCGATCGGGCCATCGTCGATGGCCGCACGGAGGGCTTCGTGAAGATCATCGCCGGTCCCAAACGCTGGACCCGCCGAGCCTTCGGGGGCCAGATCATCGGTGCCACCATCGTCGGTCCTCGTGCCGGTGAGCTCATCAACGAGTTGGCCCTGGCGGTGCGCACCGGGATGTTCACCGGCCGTCTCGGACAGACGGTGCACGCCTATCCCACCTGGGGTTCCGCCATCCCCAAGACGGTGGCCCAGTTCTTCTACGAGATCGAGGGGCGAAAGGCCCGTCCGGCCCGAGGGAACTGAGCGGTCGGGAACATCGTCGGCCACGACAGGGTTCTCGGTGCATGCACCGTTCCCGCTCCCGGTTCCTGGCGATTCTGTTGCTCATCGGCATCGGCGCGGCCGCCTGTGGCTCGGCCACCGTCGGCGATGCCGGTCCGGCCGCTCCGGGTCAACCGCTGGAGGGCGGGAGCACCGATCACGTGGCGTGCACCGTGCCGGCCGAGGACGGTCCCGACGGACAGTTGGCCGAACAGGTCGCGTCTTCCCCGGCCGAGGACGTGCCATCGGCGCTGTTCGATCGACGCAATGCGCTCTTCCCCGAGCCGCTGGTCGACCTGGACCGCATCATCTCGGGTGGACCTCCTCCCGACGGCATCCGGCCCATCGACGAGCCCCACTTCGTCCCGGTTGCCCAGGCGTCGCACGTCGCGGCCTGCGAGCCGGTGGTGGTGCTCGAGCTCGACGGACAGGCCCGCGCCTATCCCATCCACGTGATGACCCGCCACGAGATCGTCAACGATGCGTTCGGTGAGGTCCCCGTAGCCGTCACCTACTGCCCGTTGTGCAGCTCCGCCATCGCCTATGACCGACGGGTGGACGGCCGGGTGCTCGACTTCGGCACGTCGGGTTCGCTCTACAACTCGGCCCTGGTGATGTACGACCGCCAGACCGAGAGCTTGTGGAGCCATTTCAACGGTCAGGCGGTGGTCGGCCACCTCACGGGGGCCGAGCTGGAGGTCTTCCCGATGGCCACCGTGTCGTTCAGCTCCTTCGCCGAGGCCCACCCCGAGGGGTTGGTGCTGACCCGGAACACCGGCGTCGATCTGCCCTACGGTTCCAATCCGTACGTCGGCTACGACACGGTCGGTAGCCAGCCGTTCCTCTTCGACGGGGTGGCGCCCGATGACTTCGCGGCCAAGGAGCGGTTCATCGGTGTGGAGCTCGACGGCGAGGCCGTCGCTCTGCGGCACCAGCCTGTCATGGCCGAGGGCGTGATGCCCTTCACCGTCGGTGAGCAGGACCTGGTCGCCTGGATCCTGCCTGGCACGCCGTCCCCATTGGTCTCGGACACGGTGAGCGATGGCCCCGACATCGGTGCGTCGGGCGTGTTCGTTCCCGAGGTCGACGGCCAGCAGCTCACGTTCACCCGGTCCACCGAAGGCTTCGTCGACGAGCAGACGGGCACGGCCTGGGACGTGCTCGGGCGCGGGGTCAGTGGGGAGCTGTCCGGCCGACAGCTCGAGGCGATCGCCCACGTCGACACCTTCTGGTTCGCATGGACCGCGTTTCACCCCGAGACCGCGGTGGTGGGCTGAGGCTCACGGATCCGTTTCGACTTCGCCGGCGGCCAATCGGGCTCCGAAATCTCGGAGCCGGGCCAGCTCGGGGCTGTCGAGGGGTGCTGCCGAGCGGGCGATGGCCCGTTGGACGGCCCGGTAGGTCTCGGCTTCGAGCCCGCAGTCCCGGCAGGCGTCGAGATGCCCTTGCAGACGGGCGGCGTGGTCCGGATCGTGCACCTCGTTGTCGAGGAACGCTTGGAGCGATCGACCGACCTGGCGGCACGACAGCTGGCGACGGATCATGGTGCGTCCTCCGGGAGGTCGTGGGGTGTGTGGATACCCGCGGCCTCGAGTTGCTTCCGCATGCGGCGTCGGGCCCGGTGGAGCCGGCTCATCACCGTGCCGACCGGCACATCGAGGGCGTCGGCGGTCTCCTGGTAGCTCAGGCCGTTCAGGTCGACCATCTCCACCACCACGCGGAAGCGGTCGCTCAGGTCGGCGAAGGCGGCGCCCACTGCGGTCTCGAACGTGGCTTCCAGGACAGGGACGTCGGCACTGGCGCCGCCAGGCGCCGTGTCGGCCACGGTGGGCATGGTGCGGTCGGGATCGGCCAGCAGCTCGGGCCGCCGCCGCCGCACCCGGTTGAGCTGGGCATTGCGCAAGATCGTGAGCAGCCAGGCTCGGGGATGACGCCCGTCGAAGCGATCCACGGCGCGGTAGGCACGCAGGAGCGTGTCCTGCACCAGATCCTCGGCATCGGCCGGGTTTCGGGTGATGGAGAGACCGACCCGGTAGAGCACGTCGACCTCGGGCAGCACGTAGTGCTCGAAGGCTTGGCGCCGCGCCTCATCGGATCCGGAGTCCACGGGGGATGCAACCATCGGTCGGTCAACATGCTTCCGGGACGGGTCACAAAGGTGCATCGCCGCCGCACGCGACGAGGCACGGGAATTGTTGGTCGGGTGGCGGAGTTCCCAGCCATGGTGAGATACCTGCGCCACCTCCACGCCGGGCGTTGGCTGAGCGCCTACGCCGACGGCGAGGCTCCGGTCCGACGTCGACGGAGCGTCCGACGCCATGTGGCCGAATGCCCCGACTGCGCGTCGGTCCTGGAGTTCATCCTGGCCAGCAAGCAGGCGCTGGGGCGGGCCGGTCAGGGTGGGTCCCGCCCACGCCGCGCCGTCCACGAGGCGATGCATGGGTGAATCGGCGAGTTCTCGGGCATGCCGCTCGTGGTGAACTTCTATGCCAATTGGTGTACCGCGTGTGATGCCGAGCTGCCCCACTTCCGCGATGTTTCGGCGCAGACCCAGGGACAAGTGCAATTCGTGGGCGTGCACACCCAGGAGGACGGGGGCAGCCTCGATCTCCCCGATGAACATGGTGTCAATTGGTGGCCGCTCGCGCGCGACATCAACGGCACCCGCTCGGGCGGCAGCGGGCTGTACGACTCGCTGGCCCGCACCCCGGGCATGCCGATCACGGCGTTCTACGGCCCGGACGGTCAGCTGCTGGACGTCACCAACGCGCTCGATGGCGCGCGGCGGCCATCGAGCGCCTGTACGGCCTATCGGTGCCCTGAGCTCGACCGGCGGGTTTGATGTGATGGGTCGGCGACGCACACTGGCGTGGTGAGCGAGGGAGCGACGTTGTACGAGGTGGTGGGCGGACAGCAGTGGTTCGTGGACCTGGTCGACGACTTCTACGACCGAGTGGCCGTCGACGAGACCCTGCGCCCGATGTACCCCGAAGACCTGGCCGGGGCCCGGGCGCGACTCACCGGCTTCCTGGTGCAGTACTGGGGCGGGCCGACCACCTACAGCGACGAGCGGGGTCATCCTCGCCTCCGGATGCGGCACCAACCGTTCGTGATCGGTGCTCGCCAGCGCGACGCCTGGTACTCCCACATGGAGGGTGCCGTGCGGGCCCGCGGCCTGGACGCGCCGGTCGAGGACGTGGTGCTCGAGTACTTCGATCGGGCGGCCACGGCCATGATCAACCACCCCGGCTGAAGCCGGATGGCGGCCACGTGTAATTTGGCGGAGGCCCCCGAGCACCGCTGCGTCCCCTGCAATTCCAACGGCCCGCCGAGGGTGGAAAGGCGGAAATGCTTGACTTTGGGTCGGATTTCGAGTCGCGTGTCATTTGCGAGCCCGGGCTCACCCAACCAACTCGGGCAATCAGGAGGAGAAATCCATGACGAAGAGTGAATTGGTCGCCGCCATCGCCGAGAAGGCCGGAACCACACAGGCTGCTGCTGGCGAGTGCGTCGACGCACTCGCCGACATCGTCTGTGCTCAGGTTCGCGCCGGCGGCGAAGTCAACCTGCCCGGGTTCATCAAGTTCTCCCGGAAGGACACCAAGGCCCGGACGGGCCGCAACCCCCAGACCGGGGCCACCATTCAGGTGCCGGCGGGGACGGCGGTCAAGATCCAGGCCGGTTCCAAGCTGAAGGCGGCTGGCAAGGGCGCCTGAGGCCCCTCGTTGGCCCGCCCGGGCCCGCAATCAACCGACAGGACGGCGTTCCCCGGACGCCGTCCTGTCACGTTTTCGCCGCCGCTCTCGAACCGGTCGGTGGCCTCACGGCCGGCCCCGAACTGCTAGGCCTTGTGGCGAACGCTGGCGGGGCGCGGATGCGGGCTGCGCCGAGCGTGGCCGAGAGGAGATCGGAACACGATGGACGACCTACCCGAGCCAGCCGCCGTGTTGCCGCACCGGCCGCCGTTCCTGTTCGTGGACGAGCTGGTGGCCCTTTCGCCGGGCGAGCGGGCCGTGGGCCGATGGCACCTCACCGGCGACGAAGCGTTCTTCGCCGGGCACTTCCCCGGACGACCGACCCTGCCCGGGGTGCTCATGGCCGAGGCCGTGGCCCAGGTGGGTGCCATCGGTATCTTGACCGCCGAGCGCTACCGGGGCCGCCTCCCTCTGTTCGGCGGGGTCGACAAGGCGAGGTTCCGGCGCCAGGTCGTGCCCGGTGACACGCTGGAGCTGACGGTCGATCTCGGACGGCTATCGGCCCGGGCCGGCCGAGGCCACGGTGTGGCCACGGTGGATGGCGTGGTGGCCTGTGAGGTTGATCTGATGTTCGTGTTGGCCGACCCCGACGCGCTGGGCCCGGTGTGACTCGCGAGCAACGGCCGGTTGGGGAGCGACCCTGCGTCGGCCGGCTGCGGCCGGCGCCGACGCGAGCGGATCAACCGTCGTCGGAGCCGGGACCGAAGACCACGGTGCCGTTGTGCCCGCCGAAACCGAAGCTGTTCGACAACGACGGGCCGGGTTGCCACGAAGCGGGTGATCCGGTGACCAGGTTGATGGGCGGGAGCTCGGGGTCGACGCTGCTGGTGCCCACGGTGGGCGGCACCAGCCGTTTGGCCATGGCCAGGACGACAGCCACGGCTTCGAGCGCTCCGGCTGCGCCCAGGGCGTGGCCGGTGATGCCCTTGGTGGAGGTGACCAGGGGCCCGGGCGTCCCGAACAGTTTGGCCATGGCCTCGGCCTCGGCCGCGTCGTTGAGCGGCGTTGAGGTGCCGTGGGCGTTGACATGCACGATGTCGTCGGCTCGGAGTCCCGCGTCGGACAGCGCCAACTCCATGCAGTGTACGGCGCCGGATCCGCCGGGAGCGGGAGCGGTGATGTGATGGGCATCGGCGGTGGACGCCGACCCCAACACCTCGCCCAGGATGGTCGCCCCCCGCTGTCGGGCCCCTTCCCAGTCCTCGAGCACCAGCAGACCGGCCCCTTCGGCCATGACGAACCCGTCGCGGTCGGCGCTGAACGGACGTGACCGGCCCTCCCGTGACAGGGCGGTCATGTTGGTGAACCCGGCGATGGCGGTCTCGGTGAACGGAGCTTCGGATCCACCGGCCATCACCACGTCGCAGCGGCCCGAGCTGACCAGGCGGGCTGCGTTCCCGATGGCGTGGGTGGCGGCCGCGCACGCCGTGCAGGTGTTCTCGACCGGGCCCTGCCAGCCGTAGCGCATCGACACGCTGGCGGCGGCGGCGTTGGGCATCATCATCGGGACGAGGAAGGGCGACACCCGACGGCTGCCCTTCTCGGCCCGAATCAGGATCTGTTCCTCCAGCGTGGCCACGCCGCCGATACCGGTTCCGATCCAGACCCCTCGCCGGGTGGGGTCGTAGGGCAGCTCACCGGCCATCTCCAGGGCCTGGGCCGCCGCCGCGAGGGCGAACTGGGTGAAGCGGTCGGCGCGGCGGGCCTGCTTGGGGTTGTCGAACCACGGAGACGGGTCCCAGTCGTCGATGCGGCGATCATCGTCGGGGGCGTCGCCGCAGAGGCCGGCGAAGAAGGCCTCCGGTCCCAGTCCGGCCCGGGCAACGACGCCGAGACCGGTGACCGCCACCCGCCGGCGCGACATCAGAGCTTCGCCGAGATCAGGTCATACGCGGCCTTCACGGTCTCGACCCCTTCGAGCTCCTCTTCTTCGACGCTGACATCGAACTCCTCTTCGAGGGCCATGACCAGCTCGACCAGATCGAGGCTGTCGGCATCGAGGTCCTCGGCGAAGCGGGCATCGGGCACGATCTGCTCGGCCTCGACGGACAGTACCTCGACCGAACACTTGCGGAATCGTTCGAAGTTCTCGTCGCTCACTGTTTCTCCCTTGGGGTTGGTTGGGTTTGGTTGATCATCGGGTCCGACCGGGTGTCGTCATGGGCCCATCGCCATACCGCCGTCCACGGGAAGGACGGCACCGGTGATGTAGCCGGCGGCATCGGAGGTGAGGAACCGTACCGCAGCAGCCACTTCGTCGACCCGCCCGAGTCTTCCGAGCGGCACGGCGGCGGTGATGGCGGCCTGGCGGTCCTCGGGCAGCGATGCGATCATGTCGGTGGCGATGGGCCCAGGGGCCACGAGGTTGACCGTGATGTTGCGCGACGCGAACTCCTTGGCCAGCGAGCGGCCGAGTCCGACCAGCCCGGCCTTGGAGGCGGCGTAGTTGGCCTGCCCGGCCTGACCGCCGGTGCCGACCACCGAGCTGATGAAGACGATGCGGCCCCATCGACCGCGCATCATGGCCTTGACGGCGCGTCGCGCCACCCGGAACGCGCCCGTGAGGTTGGTGTCGAGGACCGCCTGGAAGTCGTCGTCGGTCATGCGCAGCACCAGTCCGTCACGGGTGATGCCGGCGTTCGAGACCACGATCTCGACCGGCCCGAGCGATTGCTCGATGTGGCCGAACGCCGCGTCGACCTGCTCGGTGTCGGTGATGTCGCAGGGGACCACGTGCAGTCCTGCCTCGGTGGCTGCGGAGGGAGCCTCCCCGCGGCAGGTGATGGCCACCCGGTGACCGGCGGCGGCCAGATCGAGGGCGATCCCCAGACCGATACCGCGGTTGCCGCCGGTCACCAGGGCAACCCGATCGCTCATGGCTGCCACCGCAGGACGGCGGACGCCCACGTCATGCCGGCCCCGAAGCCGGTGAGCAGGAGGATGTCGCCGGGCTGGATGCGACCGGAGTCGACCCCCTCCACCAGAGCCAGGGGAATCGAGGCCGCCGATGTGTTGCCGGTGCGGTGCAGCACATTGATGGTGCGCTCGAGCGAGAGGCCGAGCTTGTCCACCGCGCTCTCGATGATGCGGAGATTGGCCTGATGGGGCACGACCCAATCGACGTCCTCCGTGCCGAGACCGGCACGGTCCAGCGCCGCCCTGCTGGAGGACACCATCGCCCGCACCGCTCGGCGGAATATCTCGCGACCCTCCATCGTGATCTTCGCGCCGTGGTCGGTGTACAGCAGGTGACGGGTGGTGCCGTCACAGCCGAGGTCGAACCCGAGCAGGGCGTCATCGTCGCACCCTTCGACCACGACCGCGCCCCCGCCGTCGGCGAACAGGATGGCCGTGCCTCGGTCGGTCTGGTCGGTCCAGCCCCACAGCGAGTCGGCCCCGATGACGAGCACCCGGCGGTAGGCCAGCTCGATCATGCCGGCCGCCTGGACCAGGGCATAGACGAAACCCGAACAGGCGGCGTTGACATCGATGGCGCCACACCGGAGTCCCAGCTCGGCCTGCACGGTAGCGGCGGTGCTGGGCATGACCTGGTCGGTGGAGGTGGTGGCCAGGATGAGGAGATCGATCTCGTCCGGGCCGACATCGGCCGATTGCAGGGCCTTGCGCCCGGCGGCGATGGCCATGGTCGACGTCGGCTCACCCACCCGGCGTTCGTGGATCCCCGTGCGTTCGACGATCCAGTCGTGCGAGGTGTCCATGACCGCGGCCAGATCGTGGTTGGTGATGATCTTCTCGGGGAGGTGTGACCCCCAGCCGGCGATGTGGACGCCCATCAGCCGAGCCGCAGCCAGGCGATGGGCTCGCGGGGTCCGACTCGCTCGCCGTCGAGCGCGAGCAGCCCCATCAGCTGACCCGTGAACGGTGACCGGACGTCCACCTGGCCCACCTGTCCGAGAATGTCGCCCGTTTCGATGCTGAGGCCGGCCGCCAGCCCATCGGCGGGGGAGAACACCCCCGCCGATGGGCTGACGACCAGGCGCTCGGTGGCGAAGAGGTGCTCGCCCTCGAGCTGTCCGACCGGGCCGGGCAGAGGGCCGTGCAGCACCTCGAGCATGTGGTCGATGTCGTCGGGGCTCGACACCGACAGGGTGCGGGCGCCGGAGATGGTGCGCTTGGTCATGCCGGTGAGCACCGTGCCGGGGCCGAGCTCGACGAAGGTGGTGAAACCGATGTCGGCCATGGTGTGCAGGCTCTGTCGCCATCGAACCGGGCTGGTGAGCTGGGCCCGGAGCAGCTCGGGCCAGTCATCGGCGACGTCATGGCCCGCACCGTCGACGTTGGCCACCACCACACCGTCGGGATGACGGAATTCGGTGCCGTCGATGGCCTTGCGGAGCCGGTCACGGGCGGCGGCCATGAGTGGTGTGTGGAACGCGCCACCGACGGGCAGTGCCATCACGCGTTTGGCCCCCAGCTCCTTGGCGACCTCGCCGGCCCGCTGGACGGCGTCGGCCGTGCCCGCGATGACCACCTGACCCGGCGCGTTGTAATTGGCCACCCACACATCGTCGGCCGTGCGGTGACACGCGATCTCCACCTCGCCGTCGTCGAGGCCGAGCACGGCGGCCATGGTGCCGGGATCTTCGTCGGCGGCGGCCTGCATGGCGTCGCCCCGCTCGCCGACGAGGCGGACGCCGTCGACGAAGTCGATGACACCGGCGGCGGTGAGTGCGCTGTACTCGCCCAGGCTGTGGCCGGCGTGGCCGGCGGCGTCGGCGCCCACCCGGCTGACGGCGTCGAGCACGACCAGAGACAGGATGTAGGTGGCCATCTGAGCATTGCGGGTCTGCTTCAGCTCGTCGGCGTCGGCCCGCACGAGCAGTGCTTCGAGGTCGCGCCCGGATGCTTCGGCCGCCTCGATCACCAACTCCCATGACGGATGGTCGGTCCACGGGGCACCCATGCCCGGCTTCTGGGAGCCTTGGCCGGGATAGGTGAACACGATCATCGAAGCGGTTCCAGAGGTCGGGGGCTCGTGCCGGAGGGCCCAATTGGGTCGCGGCGACAGACGGGAGGCGCGCTGAACTCTGACCGCGCCCGCACCGGATCCGTTTCACCGACTCGGTGTGACATGTGCGATCGGGAGCTCACGACCAGAGGCTACGCTGCCAACCTCGCCCGGGTGGCGGAATGGCAGACGCGGAGGACTCAAAATCCTTTGCCCTTCGGGGCGTGTGGGTTCGAATCCCACCCCGGGCACAGTTGTGATCAAGGCGCTCGGTCCCACCGGTGGATTCGGCAGGGCCGGTCACCGGCGATCGTCCATTCGGTCTCGGCGCTCGGGTGGTCAGGAAGGTGGGGAGACGTCGGAGCCGGGGGCGGTCTGGATTCGGGCGTCGGCGAAGTCGGCGATGGCGGTCGCGGATTCGTCGCCGCCATCGGCACACGTCATCTTCCACGTCCAGGCGGTGACCACGACCGGCTCGGGAAGGTCGGGATTGGGTGCCACCACCACCAACTCGTCCGCCAGGGCGGCCAGCACGGCCACGTCCTGTGCGGGAACGGCGTCGGTGTATTGCACCAGCGCTCGACCGGCCTCGAGGATGGCGACCTGGGTGGAGCGGCTGATGGGTGTCGGCAACGCTCCTTCGGGGATGGCGGCTGTTCCGTGGGGCCCCGAGGTCGGCGGATCGGTGAGATAGTCGACCTCGGCGTCTCCCAGGACGTGCAGTTCGCTGGCCGGGTCCAACTGCTCCTGGAACGCGGTATCGCAGCCGGCAGCGCTACTTCCACCGCCGCAGCCAACGGCGAACAGTGCCAGGGCGGGCACGGCGGGCAGGATTCGACGCAGCACGGTCCCATCATGCCGTGACCCACCGGGGTCGCGTCGTACACTGCTCGTCATGTCGAAGGAGCTGATCGAGCGTCGCCTGCGGGAGGTCACCGGTCGCCTGCGCCGTCTGCGCGAAGACCTCGGCGTGGCCGACGAGCAGCTGGCTCACTTCTCCGGAGAAGCCGACGAGGCCCGTATCCGGGCCCTGGTGTCGGAGACCCCCGGATCGGACCGCGAGCATCGAGATGCGCAACGGCATGCTGCGGCGATGACCCGCCACCGTGACGAGGTGCGGGCCGAGATCGAATCGCTGGAACGCAGCCAGGACGAGCTGCTCGACCAGCTCCAGGAGCAGGGGTGAGCGAAGGCAGTCCCAATCGCGCCCCGATCCGTGTGGTTCTGGCCGAGGACGAGGCCATCATCCGCCTCGATGTCAAGGAGACCCTCGAAGACGAGGGCTACGAGGTTGTCGGCGAGACCGGTCGGGGTGACGAGGCGGTCGAGCTGGTGCGACGGTTGCAGCCCGATGTCGCCATTCTCGACATCAAGATGCCGGGGCAGGACGGTATCGAGACCGCTCGCCAGATCTCGGCCGACCATGCCGCGGCGGTGGTGCTGCTCACGGCCTACAGCCAGCGCGATCTCATCGAACAGGCCCGGGACGCCGGCGCCCTCACCTACCTGGTCAAGCCCTTCCAACGCTCCGACCTGGTGCCTGCGGTCGAGATGGCCATCGCCCGGCATCGCGAGTACGTGGCCCTGCTCGACGAGAACCGTCGTCTGGGGGAACAGCTCGAGGCCCGCAAGCTGATCGATCGGGCCAAGGGCCGGCTCATGGACGAGCGCAAGCTCAGCGAGTCCGACGCCTTCGGATTCCTGCAGAAGACGGCCATGCATCAGCGCCGCACCATGGCCGAGGTGGCCGCCGAGGTGCTGGCCGGCGCACTCGACGACGGCGCCGGCTGAGAGTGCGTCAACC
>JAOUEE010000333.1 GCA_029858875.1 Acidimicrobiia bacterium | reverse complement strand
CGGGGGTCGGCGTGGTCCACCGAGGCTCCTCCCACGCTCACCGTGCCCTCGTGACGCACCAGGCCCAGTACCGCCCGCAGCAAGGTGGTCTTGCCCGCCCCGTTGGGTCCGATGACCGACAGCCACTGCCCGGCGGCGACATCGGCGTCGACGCGGTCGAGGATGGGCTTGCGGTCGATGGCGACCGAGAGGTTCCGGATGGTGACCGCCATGCTCACGCCAGGAACCGCCTGCTGGAACGGAGCACAACGATGAAGAAGGGTGCGCCGAAGACCGCGGTGACCACACCGATGGGGATCTCGGCCGGCGAGGAGATCGTGCGAGCCACCAGGTCGACCGCGACCAGGAAGGCGGCCCCCAGGATGGCCGACAGGGGGAGCACCACCCGGTTGCTGGTACCGAAGAGCAGACGGACGGTGTGGGGGACGATGAGGCCCACGAAGGCGATGAGCCCGCTGGCGGCCACCGCGGCGGCCGTGGCCAACGTGGCGGCCACGACGATGATCGCCCGGGTGCGACCGGGTCGGATCCCCAGGGTGGTGGCCTCGGCGTCGCCCACGCTCATGACATCGAGGACTCTCGCGTAGGTGAGGATCACCGCGGCCGACACCACGACGTAGGGCAACAGCACCACCACCGATTCCCAGCTGGCGATGTTCAGCCGTCCGAGGATCCACTGGTACACCTCGCGGATGGTGTCCACGTTGCGCTGGAGCACGTAGGTCTGCATGGCCGTGAGGAAGGCGGCCACCGCGACCCCGGCCAGGAGGAGCGATGCCGGCGACCGCCTGCTGTCTCCGGCGGCTCCCAGCCCCCAGGTGAGGGCCACCGCGGTGATGGCGCCGGCGAAGGCCGACAGTGGCACCGGGTCGAGCGCGCCCACCCCGTCGCCCACATCGCTCACGATGGCGAGCGTGGCGCCCAGTCCAGCGCCGGCAGCGGTGCCCAGCAGGTAGGGATCGGCGAGCGGATTTCGGAACACGGCCTGGTACGAGCCGCCGGCCAGCGCGAGGGCCGAACCGACCAGCAGGCCGAGGGCGACCCGGGGGGCCCGCACCTCCCACACGATGTTGCGCTGGATCGTGCTGAGGCCGGAGTCGACGCGGAGGAACGGCAGATGGTCGAGGACCTCCACGATGGCGGCCCGCGCCCCGATGTCGGCCGGGCCGATGGTGAGCCCGGCCGCGGCCGCGGCGAACAGCGCGAGGAAGCTGATCAGCAGCCAACTTCCTCGTAGCCGTTCGGCTCGGATCACATCATCGGTGACGGGCGTGGACGGTGGCTCAGGCCGGTGCCGGTATTTGGGCCAGCGCGGCGGCAATGGCATCGACGAACTCGACGATGCGCGGTCCCCACCGCGAGGCGACATCATCGTCGAGCTCGATCACCGTTCCCGCGGTCACCGCGGTCAGCGCGTCCCAACCGGGGCGAGCAGCCAGGGTGTCGGCGGTCTGCCCACAGCAGACGGTGTCGGCCAGGAAGATGAGATCGGGGTCGGCCGCCAGCAGGAACTCCTCGGTCAGCTGCGGGTAGGTGGTGTCGTCATTGACGGCGTCGGCCACGTTCTCCAGACCGAACAGGGCGTAGACCTCGCCGATGAACGTGTCGGAGGTGACCGAGAACAGCGTGTCGTCGAGCTCGTGGTAGTAGGTGGGCGGCGTGGCCGGAGCGGCGAACCCGTCGACCGCGGCGGCGATGTCGGCCTGCATGTCGGCCACCAGCTGGGCGGCATCGCCGACCCGTCCGGTGACGGCACCGAGCTGCTCGATCTGGGTGTACGTGTCGTCGATGGTGACCGAGGCGGGCAGCACCAGACTGTTGATGCCCAGCCCGTCGAGCTGATCGACGATGCCGGCATCGGGCAGGACGACCAGGTCGGGCTCGAGGTCGGCGATGGCCTCGATGTTGGGGTCGAAGGCGCTCAGATCCTCGATGACCGGCGCTTCGGGCGGGTAGTAGCTGAAGTTGTCGACCGCCATCACCTGCTCGCCGGCGCCGATGGCGAACAGCATCTCGGTGGCACTGGGGTTGAGCGACACGATGGCCGAGGGGGTGCCGGCGAAGGTGCCGGGATCGTCGCCCGAGCTTCCGGGCGCAGAGACCGCGGTGGTCGTGGTGGTCGTCTCGGCGGTGGTGACGGTGACCGCGCCGTCATCGGTCGTGGTGCCGCTCGAATCGCTGTCCGAGCCGCAGGCTGCGGCGAACAGACCCAGCAGGATCAACAAGGCTGGTACCAGTCTTCGCATGATTCCTCCATCGCTCGAGATCGGTCGCGACGGCAGGAGTCCTGCCACACGATGCTCCCATACCCTCGAGGTGCTTGTCGTGCGCTGATCGTGGAGGCGACCGGGCTCGACCGGGGACCCCGAAGGGACCGTCGGCTTCACCGTTGCGGGACAGCGTCGGTTTGGTTACCGAACTTCGCTCCGCGATCAGTGCGTGTTGTCAGACGGAGTGTAGAGCCTCCGGGCACGGGTGGTGTCGTCGCCGCGCGGGTGCCGCCTCACTCGGCCGGGCGGAGAAAACCGGCGGGCGATCAGTCGGGCGGTCACGGTGATCGCTCGGCGATGGCCCGGGCGACGGCGAGGGTGCGTCGGGCGTTGTCGACATGGAGGTTCTCGACCATCCTCCCGTCGACGGTGACCACGCCTCGACCGTCGGCCTCGGCCTCCTCGAAGGCCTGGATCACCCGCTGGGCGTGCTCGATGGCGTCGGCGTCGGGGGCCCACACGTCGTTGGCCGGGTCGACCTGGCTGGGATGGATCAGGGTCTTGCCGTCGAAGCCCATCTCGTGGCCCTGGCGACACTCGGCGAGGAAGCCGTCTGGATCCTGGATGTCGTTGAACACCCCATCGATGATCACCGTGCCGGCTTGGCGGGCGGCCAGCAGCGCCACGGCGAGGTGCGGCACCAGCGGATGGCGATCGGGTACCAGTTGGGCCCGCAGTTCGCGGGCCAGATCGTTGGTGCCGATGATCAACACCGACGCCAGCTCGAAGGCGGCGATCTCACGGGCGGCGAAGATCGCGTCCGGCGTCTCGATCATGGGCCAGATGGTCAGCTCGGCCGGTGCGCCGGCCTGGTGGAGCACCGTGGCGACCGCCGCCAGGTGCTCGGCGCCCGACACCTTGGGCACCACGACGGCCGCCGCTCCCGATGTGGCTACGGCGGCCAGGTCGTCGCGACCCCAGTCGGTGTCGATGCCGTTGCATCGGATGGTGAGCTCGCGGTCGCCGTACGCCCCCGATCCGACGGCGGCCACCGCCTGGGCGCGGGCCGCCTCCTTGGCGTCGGGGGCCACCGCATCCTCGAGGTCGAAGATGATGGCGTCACACGGGATCGACTTGGCCTTCTCGAGGGCCCGCTGGTTGGCTGCGGGCATGTAGAGCACCGATCGGCGGGGGCGGAGCTGGTCACTCATGTCAGAAGCCGTAGGCCGCGGCCAGGTCGGTGTCGCGTCGGGCCAGATTTCGGGCGAGCTCCACCACCACGTGACACTGCTTCACGGTGGCGTCGTCCTGCATCTTCCCGTCGATCATCACCGCACCACTGCCGTCGCCCATCTCGGCGATGACCCGTTGAGCCCAGGCCACCTCGGCCGGCTCGGGGGAGAACACCTTCTTGGCGATGTCGATCTGGACCGGGTGCAGGCTCCAGGCCCCGACGCACCCCAACAGGTAGGCGTTGCGGAACTGGTCCTCACACGCCGTGGTGTCGGCGATGTCGCCGAAGGGACCGTAGTACGGAAGGATTCCGTGCATGCCGCAGGCATCGACCATGCGGGCCACGGTGTAGTGCCACAGATCCTGTTGGTAGGTGGCCCGTGGGCGGTCCGGATCATCGGCATCGGGATCCTGGCGCACGAGGTACCCCGGGTGGCCGCCGCCGACGCGGGTGGTCTTCATGCGCCGGTCGGCGGCCAGGTCGGCCGGACCCAGGGACAGCCCCTGCATGCGCGGGCTGGCGCCGCAGATGGCCTCGACGTTGGCCACACCGCGAGCGGTCTCGAGGATGGCGTGCACCAGCAGCGGCTCGTCGAGCCCCGCCTTGGCCTCGAGCTGGGCCAGCAGGCGGTCGATGTAGTGGATGTCCTCGGGGCCTTCGACCTTGGGCACCATGATCACGTCCAGGTGGGTCCCGATCTCGGTGACGAGG
>JAOUEE010000332.1 GCA_029858875.1 Acidimicrobiia bacterium | reverse complement strand
CGACTCCTCCGGGGAGCTGGACCGTGGGGCCGAGCACGTCGTAACCCTCGAAGCCTGGCCAATCGACGGCGACCACGAGTCCACCCTCCGGCGCCGCCGGAGGCTCGACCGATTCGCCCCGCAACACGCCGAAGCGCCAAGACAAGGGCTCGAAGCGCACATCGACCCGCAGCCGGAACCGCTCGAGTCGGGCGATCAGTTGCGGGGAGAAACCGGCATCGAGATCGGCGACGTAGGTGCCGTCGGCCATCGCGTGCAAGCGGAACCACGCCTCCACCTTGCCCTGGGGCGACAGCACCAGCGACCAGGTGCTGTCGCCGGGCGCGAGGGCGCTCACGTCCTGGCTGATCTGGCCCTGCAGGTAGCTCTCTGCATCATCGCCACCGATGGCCACCACATCGCGAGCCTGCTCGACCCACCATGCGCCGGTCACGACTCGGCTCCCGCTCCGACATCTGGGCGGGTGCGGGCCCGGGTCATCCGCCGGGCCGCCTCCACCGCGCTGAGCAGGGCCAAGGCCTTGTTCTTGCACTCCATGTGTTCGTGCTCGGGCACGCTGTCGGCGACGATGCCGGCCCCCGCCTGCACGGACGCATGGCCGTCGTGCACCACGAGTGTGCGGATGGCGATGGCGGTGTCGATGTTGCCGGTGAAGTCGAGGTAACCGACGATGCCGGCATAGGGACCCCGTTTGGTGGGCTCGAGCGAATCGATGATCTCCATGGCCCGTACCTTGGGTGCTCCCGACACGGTGCCGGCGGGCAGCGTGGCCCGCAGGACGTCGATCGGCGTCTTCCCGGCCGCGAGCGCGCCCGACACCTGCGAAGTGAGGTGCATGACGTGGCTGTAGTGCTCGAGGGTCATCATCTCGTCGACCTGCTCGGTACCGAATTCGACCACCCGGCCCACGTCGTTGCGAGCCAGGTCGACCAGCATCACGTGCTCGGCCACCTCCTTGGGGTGCTCGAGCAGCTCGGCGCCCAGGCGACGATCCTCCTCGTCGGAGCGCCCCCTCCGCCGGGTTCCGGCGATGGGCCGACTGATGACCCGGCCGTCGAGCAGCTGGACCATCGGCTCGGGAGAAGACCCCACCACGGTGACGTCGGGGTGGCGCACCAGGTACATGTACGGACTGGGGTTCACCTGCCGCAGGACCCGGTAGAAATCGAAGCTGTCGGCATCGAGCTCGAAGTCGAAGCGCTGGGCCAGCACCACCTGGAAGATGTCGCCAGCCAGGATGTGTTCACGGGCGACCTCCACCGCCGCGCAGTACATCTCCTCGCCCATGGTGGAGGTGACCTGGGGGAGCGGATCATCGGGGTGGGGCGGTTCGACGAGCGGCTCGTCGAGAGGCCGAGCGCCGTCGGCGGCGATCCGGTCCAACCGTCCGAGGGCCTCGTCATAGGCAGCATCGATGGCGGCATCGTCGGCCCCGTCGGGTACGAACACGTTCGCCAACAGGACCACCCGCTGGCGCCAGTGGTCCAGGGCGGCCAACTCGCCGATCACCGACAACACGGCATCGGGATGACCCCGATCGTCGGGCGGGACGTCGGGAAGGTTCTCCACCTCACGGACGACGTCGTACCCGAGATAGCCGACCACGCCCCCGTGCAGCGGCGGCAGATCGTCGAGCGCCGGTGAGTCCAGCTCGGCCAGCAACGTCTCCAGCGCCGCCAGAATCCCTCGATCGGTGGGGACGGCCACCGGCAGGTCGCCCTCGATCACCACCTGCGAACCGCGTGCGGTGAGGGTGGCGATGGGGTTGCGCCCGACGAAAGACCAACGACTCCATCGCTCACCGTGTTCGACCGACTCGAGGAGGAAGCCGGGAGCATCGCCCGGCACCAACCGGGCGAACACGGCCACCGGCGTGACCAGATCGGCGAGGAGCTCGCGCCACACCGGTACCACCCGGTGCTTGCGGGCCAGCTTCCGGAACTCGTCACGGTCGGGCCGTGCCGCAAGGGTCATGAAGACAGCGTAGGGGCCCGGGGCGCCGACGGGATCGGCATTCGCGGCGGTGCCGGCCCCCGCCGACTCCATCTCAGAGATAGAGGCCGGTGCTTCCCGCGTCCAACCGGGGAGCAGCCAACGCATGGATGTCCCGCTCGCGCAGGATGATGTAGTCCTCGTCCCCCACCTCGACCTCGTAGCGGTCCTCGGGATTGAACAGCACCTGATCGCCCGCTTCCATGTTGCGCACGTTGGGTCCCACGGCGACGACCTCGGCCCAGGCCAGTCGCTTGCCCACCTGGGCGGTGGCGGGGATGAGGATGCCACCAGAGGTGCGGCGCTCGCCATCGGCGGTGGCCACATGCACCAGGATCCGGTCGTTCAACATCTTGATCGGCAGGCGGCTGCCCGCCTCCTGGCCGGCTGGTCCGGGTTGGCGCCGTGGTTCCTTCTTGCTGTCGGTCACGCGCGCTCACGGTAGCGGCCCCGCCCGCCAACGCCGAGGCGGCACTTCCGGCGGCCGCCCCGATCGAGCCGAAAGCCGCGGTCGACCGACCGCCGGGCGCTACCGTCACACTGATGGAGCCCCAGCGGCACGACATCCGGACGCGCGACGGCCACCGACTCGACGCAGAGCTGGCCATGCCCCGACAACCCCGCTGGGGTCTGGTCCTCACCCATCCCCATCCGCAATACGGAGGGTCGATGCACAACGAGGTCATCGACGCCCTCTTCCGGGCCATGCCCGACCATGGCGCCGTCTGCCTCCGATTCAACTTCCGGGGCGTCGGCACCAGTCAGGGCGAATTCGACGACGGCCGCGCCGAGCGTCTCGACGTCCTCGCGGCCGTCGAGACGGTCAGCGGCCTCCTCGGCCGCGAAGCCCAGGGCGTCATCGTCGCGGGCTACTCCTTCGGTGCCGACGTGGCCCTTGCCCTCGACCATCTCAGCATCGCCGCCTGGTGGGCCGTGGCCCCGCCCCTGGCCATCCATGCCGACGACGACTTCCTGGCCGCGCGAGACGAACGGCCCAAGCGGATCCTCGTGCCCGAGCTCGACGAGTTCAACCCACCCGAGCGTGCCCGAGAGAAGATGGCCGACTGGATCAACGTGGAGCCCGCAACCTTGCCCGGCGTGGGTCACATGCTGGAGAACCAGGGTCCCACCCTGGTGGCTGATCTGGCTGCCTTCGCGGCGAAGCTGCCAAAGGACGACTGACACACCCGCTACTGCGGGGGCCGCACCGTCACTCCGGCCGCGGCCAGCACCGACTTGGCCTCGGCCACGGTGTGCTGACCGAAGTGGAAGATCGACGCGGCCAGCACTGCATCAGCCCGCCCGTCGCGGATCCCCTCCACCAGATGGTCGAGCGTGCCCACACCGCCCGAGGCGATCACCGGCACCCCCACCGCGTCGGAGATGGCACGGGTGAGCTCCAGGTCGAACCCCATTCGGGTGCCGTCGCGGTCCATCGACGTCAAGAGGATCTCGCCCGCACCGCGACCGACCACCTCGACGGCCCACGCCACCGCGTCGAGGCCGGTGGCGGTGCGGCCTCCGTGGGTGTACACCTCGAAGCCGCTGGGTGTCTCCGACGAGGAACGGGCGTCGATGGCCACCACACAGCACTGGGCCCCGAACTCGGTGCTGATGTCGGTGACGAGATCCGGACGCTCCACCGCGGCGGTGTTGATCGACACCTTGTCGGCACCGGCCCGGAGCAGACGACGGGCGTCGTCGACACTACGGATACCACCACCGATGGTGAACGGGATGAACACCTCCTCGGCCACGGCGCGGGCCATCTCCACCGTGGTGTCCCGTCGATCGGAGGACGCGGTGATGTCGAGGAACACCAGCTCGTCGGCCCCCTGCTCGTCGTAGCGGGCGGCCAGCTCCACCGGGTCGCCGGCGTCGCGGATGTTCACGAAGTTGACGCCCTTCACCACGCGACCGACGTCGACGTCGAGGCAGGGAATCACCCGGGCCGTCTGCATGTCAGCGCACTTCCTCGAGGAGATCGACCGCGTCACGGACCGACAGCCGGCCCTCGTAGATGGCGCGACCCACGATAGCGCCGCCGAGGCGCCGCCCTCGAGCGGTCACCGCGGCCAGTGCGGCCAGATCCTGCATCGAGCCGACGCCGCCGGAGGCGATGACGTCGATCTCGGTCGCGCCCAGCATCATCTCCAGGCCGGCC
>JAOUEE010000331.1 GCA_029858875.1 Acidimicrobiia bacterium | reverse complement strand
CGGGTGCTCTTCACCGGTGGGGAGGCCATCTCGCCGGCCCGCGCCGCCGAGTTCGAGAACCGCGCCGGCTGCACCATCTTGAACTTCTACGGGTCCAACGAAACCGGTCTGTTGTCGGGCACCCGGTTCGACGATCCGGCCGAGCGGCGCCATCGCACCGGCGGCCGGACGGTGTCCGAGATGCAGGTGCGGCTGTACGACGCCGTCACCGGTGAGCGCCTGCCCGACGATCGGGGCGAGGGGGTGCCCGCCTGTCGTGGGCCGGCCGTCGCCCTGGGGTACTGGGACGACGACGGAGCCAATGCCCAGTTGTTCGGCGACGACGGCTGGATGCGCATGGGCGACATCGTCACCATCGACGACGACGACTGGCTCCGGGTGGTTGGTCGCACGTCGGACTTCATCATCCGTGGCGGCAAGAACATCTCGGCGGCGAGGGTGGAACAGGAGGTGAGCGCCCATCCGGCGGTGGCCCTGGCCGCGGCGGTGCCCGTTCCCGACCCCCGGTTGGGCGAGAAGGTGGGGGTCTTCGTCGAGACCCGGTCGGGGATGTCGCTCGATCTCGCCGAGCTCCGCCGTCATCTCGATGCGCGTGGCGTCAGCCGCGAATGGTGGCCCGAGCACGTCTGGACGGTCGACGACCTCCCGCGCGCATCGGGCGGCAAGGTGGCCAAGGCGCGGCTGCGCGATCGGGCGGCCCAGTTGAGCGAAGGGGGCTCGTCGGAATCCCAGCGCCGCGGCTCCGGTTGAAGGCGACATGACCGACGACCGCCCCCGGATCCGCATCGAACCCAACCCCAAGTGGGTCCGGGGTCTGCACGGCGGGCGCACCGTGGTGGACAGTCGACGTTCGCGGTTCGTGTGGGAGAGCCCGTACTACCCCGCCTGGTACTTCCCGCTCGATGACGTGCGGGCCGAGCTGGTGCCCAATGGCGAGACGGTGCGGTCTCCCCGCCGGGGGGAGGGCACGCGCTACGACGTGGTCGTCGACGGCACCCGCCTGGCCGATGTGGCATGGCGCCACGTGGACTCGCCGGTCGAAGAGCTGCGCGATCTGGTGCGCGTCGAATGGGATGCTCTCGACACGTGGTTGGAGGAGGACGTCGAGGTGTTCGTCCATCCCCGGAGTCCGGAGACCCGCATCGACGCCCTGGCGTCGTCGCGCCACGTACGGGTCCGCCTCGACGACGTGATCGTGGCCGATTCCACCCGGCCGACCGTGCTGTACGAGACCGGGCTGCCGCCCCGCTATTACCTGCCCAAAGGCGACGTGCGCATGGATCTGCTCACGCCGAGCGACCGCTCCACCGCCTGCCCCTACAAGGGTTGGGCGTCGTACTGGTCGGTCGCGATCGGCGAGGCCGTTCACGAGGACGTCGCCTGGAGCTACCGCACCCCCCTGCCCGAGTCGGCCGGGATCGCCGGCCTGGTGTGCTTCTACGACGAGCGGGTGGAGATCGAGGTCGACGGCGAGCCCAGCGCCGCGTCGTCGAGTTGACCGACCGGGCCGGCCCGCTCGCTCACGGGCCTGGTGCTCACGACGCGTGCTTTCGCCTGGCCCGGAGGCCGGCCTCGACCCCCGCCTTCATCAAGGTGTCGTTGTCGCGCGAGATGAACGCATGGACCCGACGTTCGAGGAGGGCCCGCATGATGGGGTTGAACACGTGGTAGGTCTCGGCGAAGTGCACACGTGTGCGGCCATCACCCAGGTCTTCCAGTTCGGTGACGCCGGTGGCGCGTGACCACAGGGGTTTGCCGACGGCGTCGTAGCGCCACGAGTGCGGCGGCTCGAGCTCGGTGAGCCACTCCCACGAGCGGGCCGTCCCGCCCGACAGCAGATATCGGGGCACCCGGAAGTGACAGTGCCGGACCAGACCCTCGCCCCGGTCATCGCCGGGGTGCAGGATCTCGATCCGGACGTCGCCGTGTTCGATCACCCTCGGGCGAGGACCATGGAACACGGCCCACACCTCCTCCCGGGTGGCGTCGACGTCGAAGCTGAAGCGATGTTCCTGCACGCCGAGGACCGTAGTGCCGACGAGGGGGCACGGCCGGTGCCGTGGTGGCCGGACACGCGTGAGTTGTAGGGTCGGGACAGGCAACGACAGTGGGGGAGCGCAGCGTGGACGACCGTTCGGCGGTGATGCCCGGCATCGGGTTGGTCGCCGCTGTCGTGGCCGGGATCTCGGTCATCCTCGAGTGGGGGGCCACCGACCGGGGCACCCACCACGGCCTCGAGGACGTGGGCGGCAGCTTCTTCGGGGTGATGGTCGTACTCGGCGCCGTGCTGGGTGCGGTGGTCGCCGTCAGCGGGCTGGTGAACGGAGATCGGGCGGTGGGAGGCGGTCGGTTGCAGCGCAGTCATCTGCTGATGGCGGCCGGCGGTGCGGTGATCGGCCCCGCGCTGGCCTTCGTGTTGAGTCCCACCGCCGACTACACGGCTTGGAAGCCCAGCGGGATCGGAGGCTGGTTGGCCGCGGCCATGGGAGTGGTGATGCTGCTCGCCGGTCTCGGCTGGGCCCGGCGCCGACCGGTCACCGAGGCAGCCAGCGTCAGCCACGAGGTCGACCGCAGCTTCGGCATCGGCCTGTTGGTCGTGGGGATCGTCGGTGTACTGGTGCCGTTCTTCGCGTGGCTGAGCCTCGAGGTGAGCGCCGACACCACCTTCCGGTACGGCGCCTTCCAGGGCGGGCTGCGGGGCGTCGGGATCATCGCCTTCGCTTCCGGGGTGCTCACGCTGTTGGCCGGCGCCTGGATCGTGTACCGGTTCGATCGACCAGTTGTCGCCAACCGGGGTGGATTGGGCGCCGAGCACCTCGGCCTGGCCGCGGCCGCCACCGGCCTCTCGACAGCCATCGCGTTCATGCTCTCCATCATCCGCACCGACTTCGACCAAGCGGTCGACCCGGGCCCCGCGCTCTACCTCTACCTGTTCGCCATCCTGCTGGCCGGGTTCTTCTCGCTGACGGCGCTCCTCGTCCCCGGTGCCCCGGAGACCGACGCCAGGGGAGAGGACCCACATGAGTGAGCGCGTCACCATCGACATCGCCGACGGAGTGGCCGACGTGCGTCTCGACCGCGGCGAGAAGATGAACGCGATGGACGGGCCCATGTTCGCCGCACTGGTCGAGGCGGCGGATCGGCTGGCGGGTGAGCCGGCGGTGCGCGCCGTGGTGCTGTCGGGCAACGGGCCGTCGTTCTGTGCCGGCCTCGACTTCTCGGGCTTCCAGGCCATGGCCGGTGGCGTGGGGGCCGAGGGAGCCACCAGCACCGGTTCCATCGGGGCGCTCGAGGACGGCCGTATCACCCATCGGGCCCAGCAGGCGGTGTGGGGCTGGCACGAGCTGGCGGTGCCGGTGATCGCGGCCGTTCACGGGGTGGCCTTCGGTGCCGGCATCCAACTGGCCATCGGTGCCGACATCCGCGTCGTGCACCCGGACGTCCGGATGGCGGTGCTCGAGATCCGATGGGGGTTGACCCCCGATATGACGGCAACCCAGTTGTTGCCGGCGCTCGTCGGCCCCGACGTGGCCAAGGAGCTGGTTTGGACCGGCCGGGAGGTCAACGGTGAGGAGGCCGTCCGCATCGGTCTGGCCACCCGGGTCAGCGACGATCCGTACGCCACCGCCATGGATCTGGCCCGATTGATCGCGTCCAAGAGCCCGCACGCGGTGCGGGGCGCCAAGCGGCTCATCGACTCGGCCGCCACCACCGATTACGCCGCCGGCTTTGCCGCGGAGCGCCACGTCATCGGATCGCTCATCGGCACGCCCAACCAGGTGGAGTCGGTGCAGGCGTACTTCGAGAAGCGCCCCCCGGTGTACCGCGACGTCGACCCCCCGGACTGATCGCCCGCAGCGGTTCGTGATCGGGCCGGCCTCCACTACGTTACGGGCATGACAGAAACGTGGAAGGGTGACGCGGTCTCGTTGGTCGAGGCCTTCCGAGCCGGCGAGCGGTCGCCGCTCGAGGAGCTCGATGCCAGCCTGGCCGCCATCGAGGCCTCGGCCCTCAATGCGGTGTGCTTCTCCGATCCCGAGGCCGCCCGCGAGGCGGCACGGACGGTCGACGTGTCGCTGCCCTTCGGCGGTGTGCCGGTCGGCGTCAAGGAGCTGGATCGCGTGGAGGGTTGGCCCGACACGCACGGCTCGGTGCCCTTCGCCGACGAG
>JAOUEE010000330.1 GCA_029858875.1 Acidimicrobiia bacterium | reverse complement strand
AACGGTCACCAGTTCGGGAGCTTCGGCCAGCGTCCAAGGAGCCAGACTCGTGAATTCCTGTTGCGGATCGGCGGTGGCCGGGTCGTCGTCCACCAGCCGGATGTACTGGTGCTCGCTGGTGAGGCCCGTCATCAGCTCGACGTAGGGTTCAGGCCCCTCCTCGCCTCCGCCCTGGGCCAGCGCCGGCACGATCGTGAGCGACGTCACGATCACCGCCGCGGTCGCCACCAGCACCACCAGCACGCGTCTTGCCCGATGGATCGAGGTCATGGCTTCCCACCCTTCTGGCCCGCCATACCGGGGCCTGAGTCCCGCAGTGCCTTCCCGGATCGGAGCAGACACCGCATACCGCTTCGGCACATGCTGGCACGCCGGCATCGAGCCGTCCAACGGAACCTGGTGTCCTTTCACTGTCATCCGCGCCAAAACCCCACTCCCGAGCGCTCCGGCCGGGCGCGATAGCGTGCAGGCAATGACGGGAGGCGAGCCATGACCGCCACATCGCACAGCTTCGAGAGCCGGGGCCACCGGCACGCCTACGAGCTCCACGGCGATGGCGATCAGCTCTTCGTGTACCTGCACGGGCTGTTGATGGACCGGCAGATGAACCGGGCCCTGGCCGAGACGCTGGCCGCCGCCGGCTACCAGGTGGCACTCCTGGACTTCCTCGGTCACGGCGACAGCGACAAACCGCTCCATGCCGGCAGCTATCGCATGGACGCCTACGCCGAAGACGTCCTCGCCCTGCTCGACCACCTCGGCGCCGACCAGGCCGTGGTCGGGGGTGTCTCGCTGGGCGCCGATGTGAGCCTGCACCTGGCGGTGGCCGCGCCCGAGCGGGTGCGGGCGCTCGTGGTCGAGATGCCGGTGCTCGAGTGGGCGGTTCCCGCCGCAGCCCTGCTGTTCACGCCGATGCTGCTCACCATGCACTACGCCGCCCGACCGGCCGGCTGGGTCACCCGCCAGATGGCCCGCATTCCCCGCACCGGCAACGGCGCGCTCAACAGCGTGTTGGCCCTGCTGTCGTCCCCGCCCGAGGTCGTGAAGGCCGTGCTCCACGGCATCCTCACCGGTCCGGTGGCCCCCACCGTCGAGGAACGTCGAGCCCTCGAAGCCCCCACGCTGGTCATCGCGCACACCCGCGACCTGATCCACCCGTTCAGCGACGCCGAGAGCCTCACCAACATGTTGCCCGCCGGACAGTTGGCGCCGGCCCGGTCGATGACCGAGCTCCGCCTTCGACCGGCCCGACTCACCCGACAGATCGTGGCCTTCGTCGACGCCGTCTGGGCCGGCGAACCCGTCGAATCGGCCGGCTGAGGGACCGGAACCGCGATCGCACGGTCGTGGGCCATTCGAACCCAATCGATTGCCATCGCCATTGAACATGGTATGGATTGAAATATGTCGAACAACATCCACAGGCCGCGACGCGTCTTCGCCGTCGTCGTCGCTGTCGCGCTCCTGACGCTGACCGCGATGATCGCCCCGATCTCCCCGGCCGGGGCCGAGTATCACGACCAGCCGGACTTCGTCTGGGGCGTGGAGGGCGGCGACGTTCGGGCCATCACCCGAATCGGCAACACCATCTACGTGGGCGGCAGCTTCGACGAGGTGAAGGAGCCCGGAGCCGGCACCCACGCCCAGGCTCGCCTGGCCGCGTTCGACGCCGTGACCGGACAATGGCGGTCGGCGTTCGACCCCGACATCGACAACACGGTCCGCGACCTGGCGTCATCTTCGGACGGCTCGCGGCTCTTCGTCGTCGGCCACTTCAAGTACGTCAACGGCGTCAAGCGCCGCGGCATCGTGTCGCTCGATCCCGTCACCGGTGCCGTCGATCCCGCCTTCGACGCCGAGGCGTGGGGCAACGGGAAAGCGGTGGAGGTCGACGGCACCGACGTGTACGTCAGTGGCGGCTTCGGACAGGTCGGCGGCGGAATCGCCATCCCGCGCCTGGCCCGACTCGACGCCGTCACCGGCGATCCCGACACCACCTGGGTGCCGCGCCCCGACAACGGCCCCGAGGGACTCAGCATCCCACCTGCAGGCGGTGTGTTGTACCTGGCCGGCCCGGTTGCCCTCGACGGGGTCACCAATCCCAACAATGCCGCCATCTCGCGTGTGAGCCTCACCACCGGGCGGCGCGATGCCTCGTTCAACCCCACACGCGCCACCCCGGCCCGCGACGTCGACAGCACCGACACCCGGGTGTTCGTCGCCCACGGCGGCTCGAACCACTTCCGCATGTTCGACGCCGCCGATGGCGACATGCTGGTCGACTACGACGGTGACGGCGACTTCCAACGCACCGAGATCATCGGCAAGCGGGCCTACGTGGGCTCGCACTCGTCCGAGCTCGGAGCGCTCGACCGCCTCCAGCTGGCGGCGGTGGACTACGTCACCGGTGCGCCGGCGCTGAGCTTCGACACGCCGGTGTCGGGAGGCCACGGCGTCCGTGCCATCTACGGGGCCGGCTCCAACCTGCACCTCGGCGGCCAGATCAGCCGCGTCGGCGGCGTCCAGATGCCGGGCGACAGCTACGCCCGGGTCGGCCCGGCACCCGGCCAGATCGTCCCGACGGTCGTCACGGGGCTGACCACCGTGGGCGACGAAGGCCAGATCACCGTCAGCTGGACCGCCTCCACCGACGACGGAACCGTGGTGGGCTACCGGGTGCTGCGAGCCGGCCAACAGGTGGCCCTCACCACCGCCACGTCCTTCGTCGATCACCAGGTCCAGGCCGGGGTCGACTACGTCTACGAGGTCGAGGCGCTCGACGACGACGACAACCTCGGTCCGACCTCGTCGTCGGTGATCGGTTCCACCGAGGACGACGAACCGCCGCCGGACGACACCACCGCGGCGCTCATCGTCGCCAACCCGGCCGCCCCCGAACAACTCGACCAGTTGGCCCAGTACCTCCTCACCGTCAACGGCGTGCAGGTCGACCTGGTCGACGACGATGCCGTGGCGGCCAGCGACTTCAGCTCGTACGACCTGGTCAACGTGGGCCGCTCGGTGTCGTCGGACAAGGTCGGCAGTCACCTCAACCACCTCACCGCCCCGGTCGTGGTCAACAAGCCCTACCTGTACGACAACATCGGCCTCACCGGGCCCACCGCCGGAGTGGACTACGGACTCCGGAACTTCAGCACCCTGGATCTGGACCCCACCCACCCCGTCGCCGTCGGCCTACCCGACCCACTGGTCCTCGTGAACACCCCACTGTCGGCCGGCTGGGGCAGCCCCGCCGTCGGCGCCGATGTCATCGGCGCCCTCGACACCGGCGAGGCCGTGGTCTTCCTGTACGAAGCCGGCGCCCTGCTGGCCGACGGCACCTCGGCGCCGGGCTGTCGAGCCGCCTTCCCCGCCAACGTGTCCTACCTCGAGCAGATGACCAGCGACGCCTTCGGCCTGACCAACAGGCTGCTCAACCATCTGCTCGCCACCTGCTGAGATCCGATTCCGACCCGGTACCCATCCCCGGTGGGCCGAACTAGCGTCGAGCCATGCATTCACTGCCGCTGCACGGTCCCGAGCGCTATGGCGGTCAGGGCCTGGGGCCCCATCAACACGAGTCCGGTGATCGAGCCATCCTCGCCCTGCTACGAGACACGCCGGCGGCCGAGCTCACCGACCTGGTCTGCACCTACCGTCACCACGGTGACCCCGCCGACGGGGTGTACCAGGTGTGGGCCCGACGGGGCATGGTCGGGTTCCAACGGGTCCTGCTCGGTCCCGACGAGGACCTCGGCTTCGTGATCACCGAGCAGGTGGGCGAGCACCCCATCGCCAACACCGACACCGATGCCATCCGCACGATGGCCCAGGAGAAGGAGGCCGCCCGCCTGGCCGGCCACGATGCCGAGGACCCGCGACGGCGCTTCATCCCACCCGAACACCAGAGCTATCCCTGGGCGTTCGAGCGGATCGCCCAACTGTTCGACTCGCCCCACGCCCCCGACCTGGTTCTGTCCACCCTCGACTGGGCCACCGGTCCCCAGCCGGGCACCCACGGCGCCCTGCACGTGCGCCAGGCCCGCGCACCACTGTGGTTCAGCGGTGCCGGAGTGGTGCCCGGCTCGTATGACCTGGCCGCACGCGCCGTGGACATCGCCCCGACCGTGCTGGCGGCGGCCCAGTTCCCCCTCATCGACGGGGCCGACGCAACCGGGCGCACCGCCACC
>JAOUEE010000329.1 GCA_029858875.1 Acidimicrobiia bacterium | reverse complement strand
GGCACGTGGTCCCCACGTTCATGAGCACGAACGAGCCGGTGCCGTAGGTGTTCTTCGCCATTCCGGGTTCGAAGCAGGCCTGACCGAACAGCGACGCCTGCTGGTCGCCGGCGATCCCGCTGATGGGGATGCCGGCCGGAATGGGAAGGCCAGCCGTCGTCTCGCCGAACCGCCCGCACGACGGCGCCACTTCGGGTAGGACCGACGGCGGTACCGACAGCAGGTCACAGAGCTCGTCGGACCACTGGAGGGCACCGATGTCGTAGAGCATCGTTCGGCTGGCGTTGGACGGATCGGTGGCATGGACGGCGCCGCCGGTGAGGTTCCACAACAGCCACGAATCGATGGTGCCGAAGGCGGTGTCGGCGTCGACCTCCACCCCGCCCTCGCTGAGCAGCCACTCCAACTTGGTGCCCGAGAAGTACGGGTCGAGCACCAGCCCGGTTCGTTGCCGGATCAGGTCGAGGTGACCTTGGGCGTGGAGCTGTTCGCACCGACCGGCGGTGCGACGGTCCTGCCACACGATGGCCCGGTGCTTGGGTTCGTTGGTGCGTCGATCCCACACCACCACGGTCTCGCGCTGGTCGGTGATGCCCACCGCCGCGATCGGCTCCTGGGTGAGCTGGACGAGCTCGCCCAAGGTGGCCACCACGGCCTGCCAGATCTCGGTGGCGTCGTGTTCGACCCAGCCGGGCCGGGGGAAGTGCTGCGTGAACTCCCGGTAGGCCACCGCGCCCGGCCTGCCCTCGGTGTCGATGGCGAACGATCGGACGCCGGTGGTGCCGGCATCGATGGCGACGACGATTCCCATGGCGCCTGATCGTACCGGCGCGCCCATCCGGCTGGCGCCCGGGGGGTCGGGGCCTTCGCCCACACCACTAGGATCCAGCCAACGACGGCCCCAGGGGAGGCGACGGTGCGAGTTGGGATCCTGACCGGAGGAGGCGACTGCCCCGGCCTCAACGCGGTCATCCGGGCGGTGGTTCGCAAGGCCGAGCGTCACTACGGCGACACCATCGTCGGCTTCATCGATGGATGGAAGGGCCTGCTCGACGACATCACCATGCCGCTCGACATCGAGCGCTGTCGGGGCCTGCTGCCCAGGGGCGGCACGGTGCTCGGGACGTCGCGTTACCAACCGTTCATGTACGACGACGGCCCCGAACGGGTCATGGCCACCTTCGCCCGCCACGAGCTCGACGGACTGATCTCCGTCGGCGGGGAGGGAACCCTGGCTTGTACCAACGAGATGGGCGCGCTGGGTCTGCCCGTGGTGGGCGTGCCCAAGACCATCGACAATGACGTCGGCGGCACCGAGATGACCTTCGGGTTCGACACGGCGGTGCACATCGCCACCGAAGCCATCGATCGACTCCACACCACCGCCGAGTCCCACGATCGGGTGATGGTGGTCGAGGTGATGGGCCGCCACGTCGGCCACATCGCCACATGGGCGGGAATCGCCGGGGGGGCCACCATGATCCTGATTCCGGAGGAGCCCTTCGACATCGGGTCGGTGTGCGATTCGCTGATCCGCCGTCACGAGCGGGGACCGTTCGCGTCCATCGTGGTGGTGGCCGAAGGGGCTCGACCTGCGGAAGGGACGCTCACCATGGCCGAGCCCGAGATCGACCAGTACGGCCACCAGCGCCTGGGCGGCATCGCCACGGTGGTGGCCAGTGAGATCGAGGCCCGCACGGGCTACGAGACCCGCGTCACCATCCTCGGCCACGTCCAGCGGGGCGGCACGCCCACCGCCTTCGATCGCGTGCTCTCGAGTTGGTACGGGATCGAAGCCATCGACGCCGTGCACGACGGCGACTTCGGCTCGATGGTGGCCCTCCAGAACGGCGAGGTGGTCCGCCGGCCCCTCGCCGAGTGCATCGCCGAGCTCAAACCCGTGCACCCCGGCCTCTGGGAGGCGGCCAAGGTCTTCTTCGCCTAGCGCAGGGGCTCAGCCCGTTGCGGTGGTGGTGGTGGTCGAGCGGGGCGGGCGGTCGGCGCGGGCGGCGCGCTGGCGATCGGTGGTCGTCGTGGTGGCCGGAGGATCGATGTTGTCGGGGTCGAGCGTGGGGTAGTCGTCGCGCCGCACCGGCCGGTCGTCCACCACGGCCTCCTCGGTCACCACCTGCACGCCGTCGCCGTTGGGGCGCTGGAAGACCACCTCTGGCTTGGCCCCCTCGAGTCCTGGCTCGGAAGCAGTGAACACCATCTGGGCGAAGGCTTGGGCCTGGGCCTGAGGGCCGCCCGATGGCGTACCGCGGATGCGGATGCGGACCACGGTGGGACCGGCCTGGACCTGTTCGAGCTGGAGCCCGCCCGCGAGCTCCTCGTCCTCGGCGTCGGCTTCCAACAGGGAGATCAGGTTGGCGTCGGCCTCGGCCTCGGTCGTCGGTTTGAACAGTTCGGTCATGGCGGTGTTGACCGTGACCGACTCGGTGGGTACCCGCCGCACGACCGGTTCCAGCACGCGGGTCTCGGTGTTGTAGAGGTAGATGGTGACCTCGGCGCCGGTGGGCGGTATGGAGGTGGTGCTGCTCTGGGTCACCACAGGTTGGAGCTCGGGTGGGAGGTCGTCCGGGGCGACGGCCGTAGCCGATTCGCTGGTGGGGACCGAGCACGCCGACAGCAGGGTCAAGGCCGCTGCGACCAGCGGGACGATGGTTCTTCTCACCCGGCCTCCTCGGCATGGTCGCCTCGGGGCAGCTCCACGACGAAACGGGCTCCTCCGCCCGCGGCGGTCTCCACCCACACGGTGCCACCATGCAGCTGGACGTGCTCGGCGACCAGGGACAGGCCCAGTCCCACGCCGGTGTCGGCCCCCCGCCGGCCGCCGGTGGCACCGCGGGAGAAGCGGTCGAAGATCACCTCGCGCTCGGCCTCCGGGACCCCGTCACCGCCGTCCTCGACGGCGATGCGAACATGGTGGTCGTCACGTCCCGCCAGGATGGCCACCGAGGTGGCCCCGCCACCGTATTTGTTGGCGTTGTCGAGCAGGTTCGACAGGACCTGCATGAGCCGACGCTTGTCGACGGTGACGATCGCCCCCTCGAGGGTGTCCTCGAAGTGCACCGGTACCTCGTCTGGCACCAGGAAGCCGACGGCCTGCTGTACGAACTCGACGATCAGGACCTCGTCCAGCGAGAGGCGAGCGGCGCCGGCATCGAACCGGGAGATCTCGAGGAGGTCCTCCACCAGCTGCTTGAAACGGTCGAGGTCGACCGACAGGAGGTCGAGGGCGGTACGAGCTCGCTCAGGCAGGTCGTCCCGGTTGTTCTCCAGGACCTCGACCGACGCGGTGAGGGTCATCAACGGCGACCGCAACTCGTGGCTGACCTCGGAGGCGAATCGGGCGTCGCGTTCGACGCGAGCCTCCAACGCGCCGGCCATGTCGTTGAACGATGACGCCAGGGAGGAGAGGTCGGGGTCGGCCGTGTCGTCGATGCGAGTCTCGAGGTGACCGCCGGCGATGGCCTCGGCCGCAGCCGACGCTTCCGAGAGGGGGGTCAGTGCCCGGCGACTGGCCCACCAGCCGAGCACGCCGGCCAGTACCGTGATCACACCGGCGCCGACCAGCAGGATCACCTGGAGGGTCTCCAGTGTGCTCTGTGTCTCGTCCAGGGACACGGCCTCGAAGTAGTCGGCGTCGTCCACGGCCGTGAGCGGGATGCCGATCACCAGCGTCGGTTCGCCGTTGAGCGTGATCCGCATGTGACCGGCCTGGCCGGCGGACACCAGGTCCTCGAGCCCGACGGGGATGTCGTCGGGCCCGAACTCCTCGACGTCGGCGCCCTGCACGTCGGCGCCCGTTCTCACGAGAGGACGGGATCCCTCGGTGGTGGACAGATTGGCCAGGATGTCGAGTATGACGGCATCGGGCGTGAGCTGGCGTTGGACGCGCGCCGCGTTGGTATACGCCACCTGAAGGGCCGACTCCTCCCGCTGCTGCAGCAGCACCTGGCGGGTGGTGACCAGTGTGGCCACGGCGAACAGCGCCGTGAACAGCAGGGCACCGAGCGCGAACATTCCCGTCATCCGGGTCCGCAGACGAGGGGCACGAAAGATGCGGCGGCGGGCCATGATCAGGCGACCATCGGGGTGGCGCACGGTCAGCTCTGGAGCTTGTAGCCGAGTCCTCGAACCGTGACGACGTGGCGGGGATGGGCGGGATCGGTCTCGACCTTGGTGCGTAGCC
>JAOUEE010000043.1 GCA_029858875.1 Acidimicrobiia bacterium | reverse complement strand
CCCGGGGCCACCGTCGAGGAAGTCATTGTCGGCGAAGCCCAGCAGCTGATCGTTGCCCGGGCCGCCCAACAGCTGGTCGCTGCCGCCCACGCCGAACACCGTGTCGTTGTCGGCACCGGCATCGACGTAGTCGTTGCCGTCGCCGCCGTTGACCGTGTCGTTGCCGGCACCGGAACAGATCGAGTCGTCGCCGGCCTGGCCGGTGATCTGGTCGGCGCCACCGAGCGAGACGATGCTGTCGACACCGGCGGTGCCCATGATCAGGTCGGGACCGTTGCTGCCCACGATGGTGGCCGGCACGCCGTTGCAGGCATAGCCGAGCCCGGTGGTGGCCTCGATGGCGCCCATGTCGTATTCGGTCGGGCTGGGCAGCCCGTCACCGTTCTGCACGAGCTGGTCGAGGATGTCCTGGAGCACGCCGTAGTCGGTGCAGGCATCGACCGCCGCCGACGCCGCATCGGGCACGTAGTCCGAGTTGGCGGTGGTCACGAACTGCGGGTTGGCCACGACGGCGTTGGGCAGACCGCCCGTTCCCGGGGCGTGCAGGTTGCAGTCACCGCTCGACGGGAATGGCGCCGTGAGATTGATCGTGGAGATCACCCGACTGGCCGAGGAGGTTGCAGCGCCGTCGTTGTCCATGGCGCGACCGGTGTTGTTGGCGAACGTCACCGCGGTGGCGTCGACATTGGCGGTGTCCTCTGCGGTCACGACCCCATCGAGATCGCCAACATCGTCGGAGGCGTGATCGAGGAACATCGCCGCGGTCAGATCGACCTGCGCCGAACCGGCCGCGAGCAACCCCGCTCCGTTGGCCTCGGCCGAGGTCGAGTTGGCGATGAAGGCGGTCTGGTCGGCCGAGAACACGCCGCCGGCGACGGCCACGGCGCCTCCGGCCGTAACGGCCGAGTTCCCGCGGAACTCGTTGCAGTACTGCTCGAAGCCCAGCGCATTGAGGTCGCAGCTCCCGAACTCGGTGACCTCGGCGTTCGACGCCACGTACATCCCGCCACCGGTGTCGGCGGAGTTGCCGTGGACATGGACCGTGTCGAGCAGGGCCGCGTTGCTGGCTTCGATCTGGAGCCCACCACCGGTGAGGACTGCGCTGTTGTCGGCGATCAGCACCGGGTCGATCGACCCGCCCGACGTGGAACCGTCAACATCCAGGATGGAGTCGCTGAAGACAGCCAGGCCGCCACCCGTGTCGGCTTGGTTCCCCGTCACCGCAGCGCCTGCGTTGAGGTCGATCAGCGAACCGGGCGCGCCGTCGATACCACCACCGAAGCTGGCGGTGTTGTCCAGGATCCCAGCGTCGTTGACCTGCAACACTCCATTGGCGACAGCAACCCCACCGCCTGCATTCGAGGTGTTCGCGAACACCCTGGCCTCCGACTGGACCGTGGCGGTACTCGGTGCCGGGCTGAAGTCGATCAAGATCCCGCCACCGGCAACGACCGCCGTGTTGGACATGCCCGGGAAGCCGATGTTGGTGTTGAAGCCCTCGGCCACCAGATCGGCAGCCTCGCGGAGATACACCCCACCACCGAGGGAGGCGCTGTTGTCAAACACATCGGCGTCATTCAGGAGATGGACCTGACCACCACCGGTGGCGAAGATCCCGCCACCGTTGCTGGCGCTGTTGCCGATGACGTCACCGATGCCGTTGTTGGTGAACGAGCCACCCAGCACGGCCACACCGCCACCGTTGACGGCCGAGTTGTTGACGATGGCGCCACCGTTGATCATCGTGGCGGCCGCCCCGCTGTCGATGCGAAGCCCACCCCCACCGAGGGTGCCCGATGGGTTGAGGCCATTTCGGACCACGCTGTTGTCGAGCACAAGGTTGGATCCGGCCGCGATCACGTGGACCGTGCCTTCGGCGCTGTTGCCGCCCTCGACCGTGATCCCCTCGAGCCGGAGGTTGACGTTCGGGAGGATCTCGACCACGGCGTCGGCCACCGAGCCGGCCGCCAGTTGCAGCACCACGTTGGTGGGCAAGTTGCCAGGAGCGGGCTGGCACGATGCGGTGCCCTGCACGATGTCGAGGTTGCGGTCGATGTTGTAGTTCAATCCGGCCACCTGCGCCGGATGGGTACCCGGTTGGACGAATATGGTCGAACCAGGCGGTGACGCGGCAATGGCCTGCTCGATGGTGTCGAACACGCAGTTCACCCCGTTGTTGCCCGCCACCGGGCCGACCTCGGGCGACGGCGGAGCGTCGGCCAGTGGGTCGGGGCTGTCGCCGTCCTCCTGATCGAGGATCACCGGCTCGGCCTGGGGAACGATCGGATCGCCGGTGGGTATGTCGAGATCGGCGAGCGCAGCTTCCTCGAGGGCCTGGTTGGCGGCCGCGTCGGCGGCGTCCTGGTCGGGACCGTCGAAGACCGCGGCCTCCCAGCTGCTGGCCTCGCCGGGATCGTTGCCGATCCCCGAGCTGTCGTCGGCGCCGCCGTCGCCGCCGGCCTGGGCGGCTGCGCCCGGGATGGCTCCCAGCAGTGCGGCCAGCAGAGCCAACACCGCCACCAGTACACCGATTCGCGCCTTTGACCCGCTCAGTCGCTGCCCGCTCATGATTCCCACTCCCTGTCGCTGTTGGCTGTCCGTTCAGCAGGAGGTGAGGAATTGCGCATCCGATCCGAGGACCGGAGACCCACGCCCTATCACCCACTGGGTCGCTCCAGGTCGCACCCTTCCATAGTCGCCCATGCACGTCAACCCGTTCGACCGGAGAGGCCGAGAAGCCATGAAAGGCCTCCGAGCGGACGAGAGGAGCGGCTCAGGATCGCTTGCGACCAAGGCTACTCGTAGCGCAGGGCCGCGCTCGGCGGCAGCTCACCGGCGCGCCGCAGCGGCCCCCAGCGGCCACAACGGGTACCGCAACGAGAAGCTCACATCGAAGGCGTCGTTCATGGCCCGCAGGATGATCCGAGCGATGCCGTAGCCCACCGCGATGCCCTGCAACCTGCCGAGCACGACCGGCATGACGGCCTCGGTGAGGAGGACACGTCCGCGGTCGTGCGCCCGAGCGCCGATGCTGCGCAGCACACCGATCTCGCCGGTGCATTCGAAGTGGCGGTGGGCGAGATGGTCGCCCTCTGCGATCCGCGGTGCGGGACGGCCCAAGGCCACCAGCAGGGGCGAGGTGACCTTGCGCCCTTGACCGTCACACCGGCCGCAACGAGCCTGACGTGATGCGCACGCAGCCACAACTCCGAAAGCACGAACGGGCCCGGGTCGTCGATCAGGTCGGGACCGCCGGACCGGCGAGCGCAGCGGCCGCCATGGACGACCCGGACAACCTGGTCGAGATGCTGGCCGCCGCTGCGCCGGTGGAAGACGACGACCACTGGATGTACACACCCGAGCAGCGCTACCGGATCCTCCAGACGCTGCTGATGGCCGATGGATCGCCGTGGGTGGCCCGGTACGGGTTCCTGTTGGCCATGTCGATCCTGATCGCCTCCCTCGGCCTGGCCAACGACCAACCGGCGGCGGTCATCGCCGCCATGGTGGTGGCTCCGATGATGACCCCCGTGCTGGGCATCGCCGCCTCGCTCGTGCTGGGCCTGGTTCGACGGACCATCCGACTCGTGGCGATCGTCATCGCCTCGTCCGCCTTCGCGGTGGCGTTCGGGTGGCTGATCTCGTCCATCCTCGTGGTCCACGAGGTCACCGCCGAGGAGCTCTCCCGGACCACCCCGAGGCTGCGCGACCTGGTGATCGCGCTGGCGGCCGGGGCGGCCGGCATGTACAGCATCGTGCGCAAGGACCTCTCGGGGGTCGTGCCCGGCGTGGCCATCGCCGTAGCGCTGGTGCCGCCGCTCGCCACCATCGGCATCGTGCTCGAGCTGGAGGAGTGGTCGTTGGCCAGGGGCGCGGCCCTGCTCTACCTGGTGAACGTGATCGCCATCATCTTCGCCGCGCTCGTGGTGTTGCTGGTCACGGACTTCATCACGTCGCCCCGACTCCGGGATACCAAGGTGATGGCCGCGGCTGCGATCCTGGTGGTCGTGTCCATCGCCATCATCGTCCCCGTGCGCCACAACTCGCGACGCATCGACCGGGAGGTGACGTTCCGGACACATGCCGCCGACTCGGTCGGGGCCTGGACCGACACCCACCCGGAATACGTCGTGGTGGACGAGCAGATCGCTCCCGGGCAGGTGACCCTGGTCTTCACCGGCCCGGCCGAGCCCCCCGAGCTCGATCAGCTCGCGTCCCAGCTGGCCACCGACGACTTCCCCGACCCGGTGCTCGACGTGCAATGGCTGCAGTCGATCGTCGCGGATGGGCCGAACACGTAGCGGCGTCACCGGGACACCCCGTCCCGTTCCCCTCCTCTCCAGGCAGGGTGACGGCCGGCACCGAATGGCACTCGGTCCCCGTCACGGAGCAACCTCTCCTGTCATCCGCCCAGCCAGCCGAAGGGGTCCGGCATGAACGACGACACCATTCTCGATCGCATCGACGACCAGCACCGCGCGGTGCTCGAGGCCATGCCCACCATGGCCCTGGCCGGCGAGTACGAACCCGACCGACGGGCCGAGATCATCGACATGCTCGCCGTCCAGCGCGCCTCCATGCAGCAGCTCTACGCCGCCGCCGACGTGCTCTCCGACTTTCCCGACGTCCGCTGCGACGACCACGTGTCGACGGCGGCCGACGGCCACGGCGTGGTCGTGCGGACGTACCGACCCGCCGAGTCGACCAGCGCGACCTCGCCGGGCTTCTACTACATGCACGGCGGCGGGATGATCATGGGATCGGTGGCCTTCAGCGACGACTACTGCGCCCGACTGGTGCGAGCCCTCGGCATCGTGGTGGCCTCCGTCGAGTACCGGCTGGCCCCCGAGCACCCCTACCCCACACCGCTGGAGGACTGCTACACCGGCCTGGAGTGGTTCTTCACCAACGCCGACCACCTGGGCGTCGACGACGCGAACATCGCCATCGGCGGTGGCAGCGCGGGCGGCGGCCTGGCCGCTGGACTGGCCCTGCTGGCTCGGGATCGGGGTCACCTGACGCCGGTCTTCCAGCTGCTCACGTTCCCCATGATCGACGACCGCAACATCACCCCCAGCAGTCATGCCATCACCCATCCGAAGTTGCTGTGGAACCGCGAGCGCAACCTGCTGGGTTGGAACTGCTACCTCGCCGGCGGCGCGGGCGGTGCCGACGTGCCCGCCTACGCCGCTCCGGCACGAGCCGACGACCTGACCGGCTTGCCCCCGGCCTTCGTACCGGTCGGTGATCTCGACCTCTTCCTCGACGAGAACCGGGCCTACGTCGAAGCGCTCGACCGGGCCGGGGTGACCGCACAGTTGAAGGTGTACGAAGGGGCCTTCCACGGCTCGCAACTCCTCGTCCCCGACTCCGACCAGGCCAAGCAGTGGTTCGCCGACGAGGCCGAAGCCCTGGCCCGCGGCCTCGGGCTCGACCCGCCGACCTGACCACACCCGATCACGGGCCTCCGACTCGTCGAGGCTGGTGGCGTGGGCGACCGACTCAGCCGGGGTCCGGGGGCAGTGGACCGGTGAGCGAGGCCCGTTGCGACAGCTCCACTTGGTTGCCCCACGGGTCGGCGACCATGGAGAAGCGGGCCACCTCGCCCATCGTGATGGCCGATTGCCCCAGGGTGGCGCCGCCGGTCAGCGCAGCAGCGGTCTCGGCATCGCGATCATGGATCTGCACGGTCAGGTAGGTCCACCCGCGCACCGGCATCTCGACGATCGGCGCGTCCGGATCCTCATCGAGCAACACCACGGTGGAACCCATGCGGACCACCGAGCCGTCGACCGACCAGCCGAGCGCATCGGTGAAATAGCGCGCGGCCAGGCCGCGGTCCACCAGCTCGGAATCGGCCACCGCAACATCGTCGACGAACAGTCGAGAGCCGCGCGTGTGGGGCAGCCCGGCTACCTCGGCGCCCAGATCCTTCACCACGAACGGCACACCGGAGAACGGTGCGTCGAGGTCCACCACTTCGGCCTCGGCCCGCGCCCGGTCGAATCGGGGTCGACACGAAGGCGTTGAGGGTGAAATCCCGGACCTCGGCCCGGGCGATGGCGGCCTCCACCAACTCGCGGGGGTGCACGGCCCTGGCGTGGACGGCGGCGGCCACACCGGTGGCGTCGAGACCGTCGAGCAGCGCATCGACATCGGATGACACGACGGCATTGAACCAGCCGGCGGCCGCCGAGTGCCAAAGACGAGATGGGGACGCGTGGGTTACCGTTCGTGCGGTCACCACCCAGCCCCCGGATGCCTCTTGACCGACCCCACGCACCATCCCCGGCCGTCGCTGCGCCGCCCGTTCGAACTGCTCGACGGTGTCTGGCAGTTCTCGCTCGACGTCGACCACCAATGGCAGGGTCCCGCCGAGGTTCCCTTCGAGACCGAGATCGTGGTGCCATTCGCTCCCGAGACGCCCGCCTCGGGCATCAGGGCCGACACGGTGCGCCGTTGCTGGTACCGGCGGTCGCTCGACACGGGCGGCGTCGGCGCCGACGATCGCCAGGTCGTGGCCTTCGGCGCAGTCGACCGCCACGCCACCGTGTGGGCCAACGGCGAGATCGTGGCCACCCACACCGGCGGCTACACACCCTTCGAGGCCGATGTCACCGACGCCGCCCGCCGAGGAGACGGCATCGTCGACCTGGTGGTGCGGGCCGACGACGAACCCGCCGCCCTCGAGGCGCCGCGCGGCAAGCAGGACTGGCGAGACGATCCCCACGCCGTGTGGTACCCCCGCACCTCCGGCATCTGGCGCACCGTCTTCGCCGAGCGCACCGGCACCTGCCACATCGCCAGCATCGACGTGGCCGGGGACCCAGCGGAGATGACGATGACCGTACGCAGCCGGATCGAGGGCCGCCCACCTGCCGGTCTGTGCGCCGTGCTGCGGGTCACGGGCGAGTCGTCGGGACGAGTCTTCGTCGACGACCGGATCAGCCTCCCCGGTCACGAACTGGAGCGCACCTTTGCGATCGGTGACGGCGGGCTCGACGACGCCTGGACGCTGCCGTGGTGGCCTCGCATGCCCCACCTGTTCACCGTGACGATGACGCTGGTCGACGGAAACGACCGCGAGTGCGACACGGCCGAGACCACCGCCGCGCTCCGGACGGTGTCGGTGACCGACAACCAGATCTGCCTCAATGGCCGCCCCTATCCGCTGCGACTGGTGCTCGACCAGGGCTATTGGCCCCACACCGGCGCCACTCCCCCGTCGCTCGACGCCATCCGCACCGACATCGAGCTCACCCGACGACTGGGTTTCAACGGTGCCCGAATCCACCAGAAGACCCACGACCCCCGGTACTTCGCCGTGGCCGACCGGGCCGGCCTGTTGTCGTGGGTGGAGATGCCCAGCGCATATCGGGCCGGCACCACGTCGACCACGAACCTGCTGCGCGAGTGGGCCGACATCGTGGCCGCCCACCGAGGCTTCCCATCGGTCGTGGCCTGGGTACCGGTGAACGAATCGTGGGGCGTACCCGCGGTGGCCGTCGACCAGCGCCAGCGCGCGCTGCTACGAGCGCTCACCGAGATCACGGGCGCCCTCGACGGCAGCCGACCCGTGTCGGCCAACGACGGGTGGGAGACCGACGGCGGCGACATCGTCGGCATCCACGACTACACCCAGGACGCCGACCGACTGGTCGAACGCTACGGCACGGCCGACGCCATCGCCGGGCTGCTCCGCGGCGTCCGACCGGACGGCCGCGCCGCAGATCTGGACCATGCCCCGCTTGGAAGTCGCGCGGCCGTTCTCAGCGAGTTCGGCGGGGTGGCGCGGCGCGCCGACACCAACGGCTCGAAGACGTCGCTGGGAGCGAACGGCGGGGCATGGGGCTACGACGACGTCGCAACGCCCGAGCAATTCGTCGAGCGCTACCGGGCCCTGTGGGCGGCGGTCCACGAGAGCGACACCCTGGCCGGCGCGTGCTGGACCCAGCTCACCGACACCTACCAGGAGGTCAACGGCCTGCTCACCGCCGACCGCGTTCCCAAGGCCGACCTCGAGTCGCTGGCAGACGCCACCCGTGGTCGATGAGCACCATCCGGGTCGTGCAGCTGTCGGACACCCACTTCTCCACTTCCGGCCGCATACCCTACGGCGGAGCCGGCTACGACCCGGCCGAGACGTTCGAGGCGGTGATCACCACCCTGGCCAGCCGACCGAGCCCCCACCTCACCGTGGTCAGCGGCGATCTGGCCGATCACGGCGAGGCGTCCGAGTACGGCGTGGTGGTCCGGCAGCTGAGCCGACTGGACGGCGACGTGTACCTGCTGCCCGGCAACCACGACCGGCGGGCCCCGTTCGACGCGCTCCTCACGGTGGGACGTCTGCGATACCAGCGCACACTCAACGTCGGCGGATGGCTGTTCGTGTTCGTCGACTCGAACGGCGCCGGCCCCCGCGACACAGCCGAAACCGACAAGGGCATACTCGCCGACTCCGAGCTCGAGTGGCTACGAGGGGTGCTGAGCGCCACCGAACAGCCCCATGCGTTCGTGTGGGTCCATCACCCGCCGGGCGAGGTGGCGGGGTTCTCCCGCGCCGACTACGTCGCCCAGTTCGAAGCCCTCCTCGAGGACCTGCCGCGCGTGCGAGGCGTCGGCTGTGGTCACGCCCACACCGACCTGGTCACCGCGGCGGGTGCCGTCCCCGTCTTCATCTGCCCGTCCCTGACCACCAGCATCGACTTCATCGCCAACACCACGATGCCGCCCGGCTTCCGTGAGTACGACTTCCACCCCGATGGCACCATCGACACCGAGGCGGTCCTCGTCGACGATGACCGTTGGAACGACCGCCGGCCCCTCCCCGCCGACGTCATCTCGTACCTGATGGACGAGATCGACTCGACCGAGCTGAAGCGGCGCCTGGGTCTGGATGGCTGAGCCGCGACCCGGACCAGTCGATGTCAGGCGTAGCGATCGGCCACGTACGTCTGCTCGTCCAGCGGCGGGCGTTCGTAGGTGAACTCCTGGATGTCCGGTAACTCCAACTGCCGCGAGGTCAAGTCCTCGTAGGGAATGGTCTCGAGCAGGTGGGCGATGCAGTTGAGCCGGGCCCGCCGCTTGTCGTCGGCCTCCACCACCCACCACGGCGATGCCTTGGTGTCGGTGTGCTCGAACATCTTGTCCTTGGCCATGCTGTAGTGCACCCACCGGGCGCGGGCCAACAGGTCCATCTCGCTGAGCTTCCAGCGCTTCTCGGGGTTGGCGATGCGAGCGGCGAACCGCCGTTCCTGCTCTTCGTCCGAGACCGAGAACCAGAACTTGACCATGACCATCCCCGAACGGATCAGCATCCGCTCGAACTCGGGGCACGACTGGAGGAACTCGTCGTACTCGTCGTCGGTGCAGAAGCCCATGACGCGCTCCACACCGGCCCGGTTGTACCAACTGCGATCGAACAGCACCATCTCGCCGGCCGCGGGCAACTGGGCCACGTACCGCTGGAAGTACCACTGGCGGGACTCACGCTCGGTGGGCTTGTCGAGGGCCACCACTCGCACCACCCGAGGATTGGTGCGTTCGGTGATGCGCTTGATGACGCCGCCCTTGCCGGCGGCGTCACGCCCCTCGAACACGACACAGACACGCATGCCTTCGACCCGCACCCACTCCTGGAGCTTCACCAGCTCGCGCTGCAGGCGGGCCAGCTCGCTCTCGTAGAACGCCTTGTCCAGGCGCTTGACGCCGTTGGCCGTGCGCTTGCTCACTGGCGGAATCGCCCCTGGCGAACGCGGTCCGCTTCCATCAGCTCGACCTCGTGGGCCCCCGAGACGACGATCCGGGGATCGGGCACGTAGTCGACGTCGGGGCTTCGGCCCTCGTAATCGACGGCGTCGAGGATCACCCGCATGGCGTTGAGGCGGGCATGGTGCTTGTGCTCGCTGCGGATGATCGTCCACGGACAGGGCGGGGTGTGGGTGCGTCGCAGCATCTCGTACTTCCGCTCGGTGAAGTCATCCCAGTGCTCCTGGGCCTGCACGTCGATCTCGCTGAGCTTCCACTGCCGCAGCGGATCGTCCCGGCGGCGGTCGAACCGGCGTTGCTGTTCCTCCTTCGAGACGGAGAAGTACAGCTTCACCAACACGGTTCCCTGACGGACGAGGTCCTTCTCGAAGCCGACCACGCCACGAAGGAAGTCGTTGTACTCGTCCTCGGTGCAGAACCCGAACACGGGTTCGACCATCGCCCGGTTGTACCAACTGCGATCGAACAGCACCATCTCGCCGCCCCGGGGGAATTCGGCCACGTACCGCTGCAGGTACCACTGGGTCCGCTGGTCCTCGGTGGGTTTGCCCAACGCCACCACGCGATAGTGCTTCTCGTTCATGTAGCGGGAGACCCGCCGAATGGTGCCGCCCTTGCCCGCGGCATCGCGGCCCTCGAAGAGGACGATCATCCGCTTCGAGTGCTCCTCGAGGTGACGCTGGAGCTTCAACAGCTCGACCTGGTAGGGCATGAGCTCACGCTCGCGGGCATCCTTGCGCTCGAGTTTCGCGGTCCGCTTCTTGAGCGCGGCCAATTCCTCGCGCAACGCGTGCACGCTGGCGTCCGGATTCGTGTCGGTCACCGGATCGCCGTGCATGCTTCCTCCGAGTCGTGTGGGTGTGGACCGCAACCACCACCCAAGAGAACCGAACCTCGCTCCCGCGAGCCAGGACCTACGTCATTTCTTGTGGGAGCCATCGGCCCGTAGCCTCCCGTTCATGAGCAGGCAACAGTCCATCGCCACGATCATGACAGCCGACCCGAGCACGATCGAACGCTCGGAGCCGTTGTCGGAGGCCTACCGGCTGCTCCAGCGGGCGCCGTTCCACCACCTGGTGGTGGTCGACGGCGACCAGCCGGTCGGCATCGTGGCCACCTCCGACATCCTCCGCTTGGTCTACGACACCGACGGCACCGATGATCAGGCCCTCCGGACCTACATCGATCACCAGTTCACCATCGACGACGCCATGAGCGTCGACCTGCGCACGCTGGGTCCCGACGCCACCGTGCGCGACGCGGCCGCCCTGTTGTCGGACGGCTCGTTCCACTCGGTGGTCGTCCTGGATGTCGACGGCACCCTGGCCGGCATCGTCACGACCACCGATCTGGCTCGCTACCTCTGCGACGAGGCCTGAGCCCTCCCGGGTCGACCAGACCCGGGCATCGTGTCCTACCGTGACCCGATGACCTCGCCGCGCACGGACATCCTCGACCCCGTCTGGTGGCAATCCGATCCCCAGGACAGCTACCGCCGGCTGCTGGAACATCCCGGCCTCTGGCGAGACGAACCCAGCGGGTTCTGGATCGTGGCCCGCCATGGCGACGTGCTCGCCGCCGAACGCGACCCGGCCACGTTCTCCAGCCGGGAGCACTACCGGCTGGAGCCGTCGCCCGACGAGCAGACGATGATCAGCCACGACGACCCGACGCATCTCGAACAGCGCCGCATCATCAACCGTCGCTTCACGCCTCGAGCCGTGCGGTCCCATGGCGAGCACTACCGGGCGATGGTCATCGATCTGGTCGACCAGGCCCTGGCCCACCACCAGACCCACGGATCCATCGAGGTGGTCGATGCGCTCGCCGCCCAGCTGCCGTGTCGGGTGACGGCCGAACTGATCGGCTTCGGCCAGGACCGATGGCCACAGGTCAAGACGTGGTCCGAACGCCAGATGCGCATCGACCGCCGCAACGTCGAGCCGGAAGCCTTCCTCGGGCTGATGTCCAGCATCGAGGAATGGGCCCTGGTCATGCAGGACCTGCTGCCACAACGGGCGACCCAACCAGCCGACGACCTGTTCACCGACTGGCTCGAGGCCGGCATGGATCCCCGCACCATGGTGCAGGAGACGGGGCTGCTGATCGCGGGTGGCGCCGAGACCACCCGTACCGTCATCGCCCGCGGGCTGCGGACCTTCGTCGACCATCCCGAGCAGTGGGAGTACCTGGCCGAGGATCCGGGCCGGATCCCGCTGGCCGTCGAGGAACTGATCCGCTGGGTCACTCCACTGAACAACATGTTCCGGCGGGCCACCGTCGACACCGAGCTGGCCGGCACCACCATCGCGGCCGGCGACCGGGTCACCCTGCTGTACCCGGCCGCCAACCGTGACCCACGCGTGTTCGACGATCCGTACACGTTCGATGTCACCCGCGACCCCAACCCTCACCTGGCCTTCGGGCACGGCACCCACTTCTGCCTCGGAGCCAACCTGGCCCGGATCGAGCTGCGGCTGCTCTTCGAGCAGCTCACCCAGCGCGTCACCAACCTGCGGGTCGTCACCGAACCGGACATCGAGCCCAACATCTTCGCCCGGGCCGTGCGCCGCTTCGATCTGTCGTTCGAACGCCGCTGACGCCGCCGGAGCGCACCTCGACCGGATGTGCCTCCCGACACAACCGGCCGTGTCGGCGCCGCAGGTCGATACCCTTGAGCGCTGCGCCGGCCTCGGGCCGGTGGGTTCACGGACAGGCGTTGGTTCTTCCGGTCGATGTGAACCAACCCCCAACCCCATTTCCGAACCCTGACTGCTCGCGCCGTCGCGAGCGAGGAGATTCCGTGTCACCCACCTTCGCCCAACTGGGCGTACCCCAGTCCATCACGACCGCGCTCGCCCAGCGAGGCATCACCGAGCCGTTCGCCATCCAGTCGGCCACCATCGAAGACACGATGACCGGCCGCGATGTCTGCGGCCGGGCGCCCACCGGCTCGGGCAAGACCCTGGCCTTCGGCATTCCGCTGGTGGCGTCGGCCGAGCGGGCCGAGCCCCGTCGGCCCCGAGCCCTCGTGTTGGCTCCCACCCGCGAGCTGGCCGAGCAGATCTCCACCGAGCTGCGTACCTTCGCCGGTCAGGTCCGGATCGGCGTGGTATACGGCGGCGTCGGCTACGGGCCACAGCTCAATGCGCTACGCAAGGGCGTCGACATCCTGGTGGCGTGCCCGGGCCGCCTCGAAGACCTCATCGAGCAACGCGCGCTGTCCCTCGCCGACGTCGACCAGGTGGTCCTCGACGAAGCCGACCGCATGGCCGACATGGGCTTCATGCCCGCCGTTCGGCGCCTGCTCGATCAGACCCGGGACGACCGCCAGACGATTCTGTTCTCGGCCACCCTCGACGGGGATGTGGCCAAGCTGACCCGCGACTACCAGCACGATCCGGTTCGACACGAGGTCGGCGAGGAAATCCCCGACATCACGCTCGCTCATCACCGATTCTGGAAGGTCGACAGCAACAGCCGCACCGAAGTCACCGCCGATGCGGTCAACGCCGTGTGGCCGGCCATCATCTTCTGCCGCACCCGGCACGGATCGGACCGCCTGGCCAAACGGCTGGCCCGATCCGGCATCGAGGCGGCCACCATCCACGGTGGCCGCAGCCAGGGTCAGCGCACCCGCGCCCTCGAGCAGTTCTCCGACGGCCGGGTGCAGGCGCTGGTGGCCACCGATGTCGCCGCCCGCGGCATCCACGTCGACGGGGTGGCCTCGGTCATCCACTACGACCCGCCCGAAGACCACAAGGCGTACGTACACCGTTCCGGTCGCACGGCCCGGGCCGGCGAAGGTGGCGTCGTCCTCTCCCTCATCCAGCCCCAGCAGGTGAGAGACACCCAGAAGCTGCAACGCGATGTCGATCTCGACGAGCCCATCACCCCTCCCGATCCGGCCGAGCTCCGCGAGGTCTCGCCCGCTCCGGACGGACGAGCCAAGCCCCGCAAGCGACCCGAGGTCGACCGCAGTAGCCCGCCCCAGGCCAAACGCAACCAGCAGGGGCGAAGCAAGAACCGGAAGCGGCGTGAGAGCAACGACGAGCGCACCGACCGTGGTCGCGGCCAGTCCGAGGGCAGGGGCGATCAGCGGCCCGCCGCCAAGAAGCAGGCGACCGCCGACACCAGGAAGCGCACCGGCCCCAAGAAGGGCCGCCATCCGGCCAAGCCGGGTAATCGCAAGGCCCGTCGGGCACACCTCCAGCGCGACACGTCCGGCCAGCGCAAGGCGTCCTGACCGCGGTCCGGACGCTTCCCCCCGCAGCCGCTGGACCGGTACTCTCGGAACGCCTATGCATCGATCGTGCCTCCGGGTGAGGATCATCCTGCTGGGCGGGGCCCTGGTCGGGTTGGCGCTGGCCTGCCAGCCCGAACCCGACCGCACCACCGTCGTGGACTCCTTCGCGGACGCGGTCGATGTCGACCCCGGCGACGGCTCGTGCGCCGACGACGCCGGCGCCTGCACCCTGCGAGCCGCGGTCATGGAGGCCAACGCGACCTCCGGCATCGGTCAGATCCTGCTCCCCGCGGGCAACTATTCGCTGACCATCTCCGGCGCCGGCGAGGACGGCGGCGCGACCGGCGATCTCGACCTCACCGACTCCACCTACATCGAGGCAAAGGGTGGCGTGGCCACCATCGACGCCGCTGGGCTGGGTGATCGGCTCATCGACATCCACGGCGGCACCTGGCATGTCCTCGATGGGCTCCGCCTGGTGAACGGAGCCGTCACGGGCCAGGGCGGTGCGCTACGAGCGTCCGCCGGAATCGTGCTGGCCACGGTGGAGGTCGCAGGGAACAGCGCGACGCTCAGCGGTGGCGGCATCGCCTCGGTCGGCGGGATCGTGGCGCTCCAGGGATCGACCATCAGGGCCAACGCCGCGCCCACAGGAGGCGGGATCCACAACAGCGGCGTGGTGTTCTCGTCGAACTCGACGCTCAGCGCCAACATCGGCGGGGCCGTGGCCGCCTCCGGCGGCTACACCCGCCTGCTCTTCAGCACCGTCACCGACAACGACGGCGGCGGCCTCACCGGCACCGTGGATCAGATTCGCCTCCAGGGATCGGTGGTGGCCAACCAGGCATCGGGACCGGACTGCAGTGGTCCGGTCATCACGGAGTCCCACAACGCCGACAGCGACGACACCTGCCAACTGCGAGGGCCCGGCGATCTGCCCGACGCCTCGCTGATCCTCGGCCCGCTCGGGGCACCCGACCCGTCGCAGTTCCCGGGTCACGAGCTCCTCACGCCCTCACCGCTGCACAACGCCGTTCCGGTGGGCGTTCTCGGCTGCGGCACCGACGTCACCACCGACCAGTTCGCCCGACCTCGACCTCGCGGCCCAGCCTGCGAGATCGGTGCCATCGAGACCGTCCAACTGACACCGACCGGCTTCTGCGGGTTCGACGGCATCGTGCAGACGGTGGTCATCCACGAGGGACATGCCTATGTGGGGGGCGAGTTCGCCCGAGCCGCGAGCTCCGGTGCCACGATGGCGACCCGTCCCGGATTGGCCCGTTGCCGGCCCGACGGCACCATCGACAGCGGCTTCGACCCGGGCATCGGACGCCAGGTCAACGCCGCGGCGATCCACCAGAACTGGCTGTATGTCGGCGGGACGTTCGACAAGACGGTGTCGGGCACCCGCTTCGTCGGAGCCGCCCGCATCGACCTCGACACGGGCCTGCTCGATCCGACCTGGCACCCCGACGTGAACGGATCGGTCCAGGCTCTGGCGGTCGACTCCAGTGGGGTGTACGTCGGCGGCAACATCACCCACCTCGATGGTCAACCGGTGAGCCGGCTGGTCAAGTTGCACCCGGTCACGGGCGCTCGCATGACGGCCTTCGCCGTCACGGTGGACCACTCGCTCGGTTGGGAGAACGTGCTCAGCCTCCATCTCCACTCCACCGGAGACCTGTTCGTGGGCGGCACGTTCGACACCATCAACACCGCGGCCCGGGCGAGCGCGGCTCGGCTGGATTCGCACAGCGGAGCGGTCAAGCCCTTCTCCCCCACCATCACCGACACCAATCCCAACGATCCCAAGGTGCAAGTGGAGGCCATGGTCGAGCACCAGGGTCAGATCTACCTGTGCGGCGACTGGTGGGAGACCGAAGGCGTGGGGGGCCAGGACGACCAGCGCAACGTGGGTCGATTCGACCCCTCGACCGGAGCAGCCGACCAGGGCTGGATGCCGGCCGTCAACCGCGGGCTCCAGGCCTGCGCCATCAGCCCGACCGGCGACAGTCTGCTGGTGGCCGGTGACCACAACGTGGTGAATGGTCAGCCGGTGGGAGCCGTGCAGGGCCTCGACCTGGTCACCGGTCTGGTCGACACGTCGTGGCTACCCGCCCCCACCACCAACGTGGGCGTGAAGACCATCGCCGTGGCGCCCGATGCCATCATCCTGGGTGGCGACATCGCCGCGGCCTCCGGCACCGCCGTGGACAACGCCGCCCGCTACGTCTACGAGTGACAGCGGCACCGTCATGGGCAACCATGGCGCATGACCAAACTGAGCGACGACCCGCGTATCGACCCCCGCCTCAAAGCTCTCCTCGCCTCGATACCCGCGATGTCGCGTCGCGACGTCACCAGTCGCGACGAGCTGGTGGCTGAAGCCAACTCCCCCGAGGCGCTGGCCACTCTCGAGCAGATGAAGGGCCTCTTCGACTTGATGGACAACGAGGAGGTCGCCCCGTCCACCGGACTGGACATCAGCACCCGCGAGTTCTCCTCGGAGCCCGACGGGAACACCGTCAAGGTGCAGTTCATCCGACCGAGATCGATCGAGAAGCCGGCGTGTGTGTACTACATCCACGGAGGCGGCATGCAGACGATGTCGTGCTTCGACGGCATGTATCGAGCCTGGGGTCGCATCCTCGCCCAGCAAGGCGTCGCCGTCGCCATGGTCGACTTCCGCAACTGCCTCACACCGTCATCGGCGGCCGAGGTCGCGCCGTTCCCGGCCGGCCTCGACGACTGCGTCTCTGGCGTGCGATGGCTCCATCGCCAGGCCGACGAGCTGGACATCGACCAGGACCGCATCACCGTCGCCGGCGAGAGCGGCGGCGGAAACCTCACGCTGGCCACGGGTCTCCAGCTCAACCGCCGAGGTGAGCTGGGGCTGATCACGGGGCTGTACGCCCTGTGCCCCTACATCGCCGGACGATGGCCCCAGGACC
>JAOUEE010000328.1 GCA_029858875.1 Acidimicrobiia bacterium | reverse complement strand
GCCCGCGATGCAGTACGTCAGCACCCGCGGTTCCGCGCCCACACTCGACTTCGGTGACGTGCTGCTCACCGGACTGGCCGCCGACGGCGGGTTGTACGTGCCCGACCACTGGCCGCGGTTGCCCCGCCTGGCCCCCGAGGCCAGCTACGCCGAGGTGGCCACTGCGGTGATGGCGCCGTTCGTGGCCGGGTCGCTCGAAGCAGCTGAGCTGGCCACGCTGGTCGAGGATGCGTACGCCACCTTCTCCCATCCCGCGGTCGTGCCGCTGGTCGATCTCGGCGACGACCACCATCTGATGGAGCTGTTCTGGGGTCCCACGCTGGCGTTCAAGGACGTCGCCCTGCAATTGGTCGGGCGGCTGTTCGATCACGAGCTCGGTCGTCGCCATCAGCGGCTCACCATCGTGGGGGCCACGTCGGGCGACACCGGTTCGGCGGCCATCGAGGCGTGCCGCGACCGTGACCCCCTCGACGTGTTCATCCTCTTCCCGGATGGGCGGGTCAGTGACTTCCAGCGCCGCCAGATGACCACGGTTCGGGCCGACAACATCCACACCATCGCCGTCGAGGGGACGTTCGACGACTGCCAGGATCTGGTGAAGGCCATGTTCGCCGACGAGGCCTTCCGCACCGAGCGATCACTGGGAGCGGTCAACAGCATCAACTGGGCCCGGGTCATGGCCCAGATCGTCTACTACGTGTGGGCCTGGTTACAGGTGGGCCAGGGCGGCCCGGTGTCGTTCTGTGTGCCCACGGGCAACTTCGGCAATCTGTTCGCCGGGGAGGCGGCCCGACGGATGGGACTCGACGTCGACCAGTTCATCGTGGCCAGCAACCGCAACGCCATACTCACCCAGTTCTTCACGACCGGTGCCATGACCATCGGTCCGGTCTCGCCCACGCTGTCTCCGGCCATGGACATACAGGTGTCTTCCAACCTGGAGAGACTGTTGTTCGAGCTGCTCGGTCGGGACGGCATCCAGGTCGCCGAGCTGATGGCCCGCTTCCGCGGCGAGGGCCACGTCGAGATCCCGGCCGAACAGTTCGCGCCGCTGGGGGAGCGCTGGTCGGCCGCCGCCATCGACGACGAGCGCACGGTCGCCACCATCGCCGAGCTGGCCGCTCGCACCGGCATGGTGGTCGACCCACACACCGCCGTCGCGTTGGCTGCTGCGCATGATCTGCGCAGCAGCCGATCGCCGCTGGTCACCCTGGCCACCGCCCATCCGGCCAAGTTCGCCGATGCCGTGGCCGCCGCGGGGGTGGTCCCTCCGGAGCCGCCCGACTCGCTGAGCGATCTGCTCCAGCGACCCGAGCAATACGTCACGCTGCCCAACGATCTGGCCGCGGTGCAGGACTACGTACGCTCGATGGCCGAGTGACAACATGACCGTCGCCCCATGAAGTACGTCGTCTGCATCCCCGATGGGTGTTCCGATCGGCCGTCGGCCGCGCTCGACGGTCGCACGCCGCTGGAAGTGGCCGACATGCCTGTGCTCGACGGGCTGGCCGCCCGGGCCACGCTGGGCCGGGCCGCGGTGATCCCCGACGGCCTGCCGCCCGGGTCCGACGTGGGCAACATGTCGATCTTCGGGTACGACCCCACGCGATTCCACACGGGGCGGGCGCCCATCGAGGCCGCCGCGATGGGTCTGCGATTGGGCGATGACCAGATCGCCTATCGATGCAACCTCGTCACGGTGGGTGCCGACGGCACCATGGTCGACTTCGCCGGCGGCCATCCCACCAACGAGCAGGCCGCCGAGATCATCCGAGCCGTCGACGATGAGCTCGGGGGAGACGTGCGCTTCCACCCCGGCGTGTCCTATCGCCACACCATGGTGGCCCCCATCACCTGGGCCGACGCCGACTGTCCGTTGCCGCACGACCTCACCGACCGGCCCATCCAACACCCCCGGGGTCCGGCGTCGGCGCATCTGGTCGGGCTGATGGAGGCCTCGCGCGAGATCGTGGCTCGATACGACTCGGCGGCCACCCAGATCTGGCTGTGGGGCCAGGGCCCCCAACCGGTGATGGACAGCTTCGAGGACCGATTCGGTGTCTCGGCCGGGCTGGTGACCGCCGTCGACCTGGTACGTGGTCTGGGTGTGCTCACCGGTGTGGCGGTGCACGACATCCCCGGTGCCACCGGATGGTTCGACACCGACTACGCGGGCAAGCGCGACTGCGCCCTCGACACCCTGGCCGACGGGGCCGACCTCTTCCTGATCCACGTGGAGGCCACCGATGAGGCGGGCCATGCCGGCAGCGCCGAGGAGAAGGTGCGGGCGCTCGAGAACTGGGACACGCTCATCCTGGAGGGCCTGGTCAAGGGGCTCGATGCGCAGGGGCCGTGGCGCATGCTGTTGCTGCCCGACCATGCCACGCCCATCGATCTGAAGACGCACGTACCCGATCCGGTGCCCTACCTGGTGGTGGACTCCCACCACGACGGGATCGGCGGGGTGTACACCGAGGCCGGCGTGGCCGATCGACCACTGGTGGCCGGCCACGAGCTCATGGCCCGCCTGGTTCGTCGCTGACCCCGGGGGATCAGTCGGCGCAGCACACCTGGTCGCTCGGCGCCGATGGCTGGGCGTCGGCGAGTACGACGTAGACCTCCCACGCCAGGTCATCGGGATCGGTCACGTAGGTCTTGTCCTGCTCGGCGAAACAACAGGTGGTGTTGGCCACCTCGGTGGGTTCGAGTCCGGCATCGGCGGCCCGGGACGCGAAGTCGGTGACCTCGGCGGTGCTCGATACCTCGACCCCCAAGTGGTTGAGGGTGCCACCGGCATCGGCCTTCTCGAACAACACCAACTTCAGCGGCGGGTCGGCCACTTCGAAGTTGGCGTACCCATCGCGGATCTTGGCGGGCGGGGTGGCGAAGGTCCGCGAGTAGAACGAGATGGCTTCGTCCAGGTTGCTGACGTTCAGGGCGAGTTGGAGACGGCTCATGGGGAGACTGTGGCAGATACATCGATGGATGTCAATATCGACATGAGTGAATATATCGGCTACGGTGACCGGATGGCTGACGACGTTGCTTCCGCCGGGCTGATGGCTCGGCTGTCCGACCCGTGCTGTGTGCCGTTGGGGGAGCAGGCCATGTCCCCCGACGATGCCGAGGCGGCGGCCGCACTGCTGGGCGTGCTGGCCGACCCGGTCCGCCTGCGGCTGCTCAGTCTCATCGCCACGCGACCCGACGGAGTGTGTGGCTGTGACCTCGTCGGCGAGCTCGACCGCTCCCAGCCCACGGTGAGCCATCACCTGAAGGTGCTGACCGAAGCCGGCCTGCTCGAGCGCGAGCGGCGGGGACGCTGGATCTGGTACACCGCGGCGCAGGGGAGCCTGGTGCCGCTGCAACAGCTGTTGGCGATCTGAAAGGCCTTGTTGGCAGCCGCCGGGAGGCCCCGATACGCTGACGGCGTTCCACCGGCGGGGAAACCGCGCCCACCGAATCCTCGGCGAGGCCATCCCCCGGGGAGCAATGCGGGGACAGACCCGGCGCACACGCTCGCCCCGAGCGAGGACCTTCTGCGTGCGTCGCAACTTCAAGGAAGAAAACGAGGCCACTCGTGAGCGTTGACTCGACCGAGCTTCGGAAGTCCACATTGCAGCGCAAGGACCGCGAGGAGCTCACGGCCATTGCCACCGCCCTGGGCGCCAAGCCGTCCTCACGCGCCCGCAAAGCCGAGATCGTCGATCTCATCCTCGACACCGTGGCCGACGGGGACGAGTCCGAGCCCGACGAACCCGACCAGGACGAAGCCCCCACCGAGAAGGGCTCGGGCGACCGGCCCGACACCGGCAGGGAGCCGGCCGCCGCGGCCGAGGCAGTGGACAAGAGCCGCGATGATGGCGGCGACCAGCCCGAAGCGGGCAATCGCCGTCGCCGACGACGGGGGCGAGGTGCCGATCGCGAGCCGGCGTCGGACAACTGGGACGGTGATCCCATCCCGGTGTCGGGATTCCTCGATCTGCGTGACGAGGGCTACGGGTTCCTGCGCACGAACGGGTGGGTCCCCAGCAAAGATGACGCGTACGTCCCGGTGAAGATGGTCCGGCAGTTCGGCCTGCGCAAGGGCGACGAGCTGGCGGGTGCCTCCCGACCGGCCAACCAGAACGAGAAGAACCCGGCGATCCTCACCATCGAATCGGTCAACGGTGCCGACCCGGCCGAGGGCGGCGACCGGGTC
>JAOUEE010000327.1 GCA_029858875.1 Acidimicrobiia bacterium | reverse complement strand
CGTTGGCGCCCACCGCCGACGCTCCGGAACGGTTCCGCCAGGGCCTGGCCCGGCGGCGCAGCGCAGTCGCGCAGACGCTGCTGGACCAGCGGCTGGTGGCCGGCATCGGCAACGTCTACCGGGCCGAGATGCTGTACGTGGCCGGCATCCACCCGCAGCGGGCCGCCAACCGGATCAGCGACGACGAGGCCCGACGGCTGTGGGACCTGTCCGTCGAGCTGCTCACGCTGGGTGAACGCCTCGGTCGCATCGTCACCGTCGAGCCGGACGAGGCCGGTTGGTCAGGAGCCCGGGACGTACCCCGGGGCGAGCGGCTCTACGTCTACAAGCGGGCGGGGCAGCCGTGCCGCCGCTGTGGAACGCCGATCGAACGCACCGACCTGGCCGGCCGCAGCGTCTGGTGGTGCGCCGGCTGCCAACCCGACTGAGCCCCAAGAACGTCCACGACCACGGGTCCCACCGTCACAGGGCTCCCGTAGGGTGCAGGCGATGATCAGCTGCGGCCACTGTGGGGGCAAACACGCGTCGGTGGCCGAGGTGCGGTCATGCGCCACCGACAACCCCGACTCGACTCCCGCCGTCGAGCTACAAGCCCCACCCCCGAGCGCCGCGCCCCGCGCTCGCCGGCCGGCCGAACCTGCGACCACCGTCGAGTCGGTGATCCTGGCTCCGGACTGGGATCGCCTGGCCGGTCCCGACGAACTGGGCCGCAACGTGGTGATCGAACCCGGCGGTGAGGTCCCCGCACCGTGGCAGGACGCCCAGCGAGTCGTCGTCGACGGCGGGCCCGACGCCATTGCCGACCTGCGTGCGGCCCGTCGCCAACGGCGTCGGGTGGCCATCGAGCTGGCCGTCGACCTGCCCGATCCCGATCCGGTGCTGGCCGTCGACTACTGGCACCTGTCGCCCGAGACCGAGCTCGAGGGCGAGGTCGAACGCCACCTCGTGCTCGACCATGCCGTCGACGCCCGCCAGCCCGATGCCCCCACCATCGATGCCGTGTCGCGGGCAATCGCCGCCGGCGCCACGCTGCGCACCGAAGGGCCGGGCGATGTCGACACGCCCCACGGACCGGCTTGGTGCGACGGCGGGCCGCTGGACTGGTTCGACCTCGACATCGGTGTCATCCCCGCCGTGCACCTGGCCAACGGATCGCTGACCACCACCGGTGTCGGCCCGCCCCAGGCCGACCTGGCGCCCGATCAGCTCGAAGCCGTGGCCCACGGCGGGGGAGGAGCCCGCATCATCGCCCCGGCCGGATCGGGCAAGACCCGGGTGCTCACCGAACGGGCCCGCCACCTGGTGCGCGAACGACACATCGACCCAACGGCCGTCTGCCTGCTGGCCTTCAACGTCCGGGCTCGCGAAGAGATGCAGGAACGCACCACCGACCTCCCCGGCCTGGAGATCCGCACCCTCAACTCGCTGGCCCTGGCCATCATCGCCGGGCGGGCACCTTTCATCACGCCGCAGGGATGGTCGTCGCCGCGCGTGATCGACGAGCGCGACGTCCGCCGGGTGCTCGATGACCTCGTCTCGGGTCGTCGCCAGGCCATGGCCGACCCCTTCGCCACCTGGATCGAGGCGCTCGGCTCCAGCCGATTGGGGCTACGGTCGCCCGCCGCCGTCGAGAAGGAGTTCGCCCCCGACGTTCGCGACTTCGCCATCGTGGCGCCCCAGTACCGCGAAAGGCTGCGGTCATCGGGCGCAGTCGATTTCGATGAGCAGATCCTGGGCGCCATCGAGGTGCTGTGCACCGACCCCGCGGCCCGGGCCGCCGCCCGCCGGGCCTGCCGGGTGCTGCTGGTGGACGAGTTCCAGGACCTCACCCCGGCCCACGTGCTGCTGCTGCGCCTGTTGGCCGGACCCCGCTCCGAGGTGTTCGGCGTGGGCGACGACGACCAGACCATCTACGGCTACTCGGGCGCCTCGCCCGAATGGCTGATCGACTTCGCCGACCTCTTCCCCGGCTCGGCCACCCACGACCTCACCATCAACTACCGGTGCCCGCCGGCGGTGGTCGATGCCGCCTCCACCCTGCTCACCCACAACAGACGCCGCATCACCAAGGACATCCACGTGCGCCCCGGGCGCACCGATGGCGAGCTCGACGTCGTGCATGCCGACGATCCGCTGGCCGCGCTCAGCGACCGCATCGGCGCCCTCGTCACCTCGGGTGTGCGTCCGGCCGACATCGCGGTGCTCACCCGGGTCAACGCCACCCTGTTGGGACCCATGCTGTTGCTCGAAGAAGCCGGCATCACCACCAACGCCCCCGTGTCGGCCAACTTCGTCGAACGCACCGGCGTGGCCGGCGCCCTGGCCTGGCTGGACCTGGCCATCGCTCCGGCTCAGAAGTTCGGTGGCGCCGCCCTCGAGACGGCCATCCGTCGACCGCCCCGGGGCATCAGCAGCCGCCTGGCCGGCTGGGCCGGCGAGCAGCGCAGCGTCTCCGACCTGCGGGCCCTGGCCGGCCGCATGAACAACGAGCGCGACCAGCAGAAGATCGGCGCCTTCGCCGACGACCTCGAATCCCTGCGGGCCATGGCCGAGCGGGGCGCCGACACCACCGCCCTGCTCACGGCCGTGCGCGACACCGTCGGTCTGGGCCAGGCCCTCGACGACCGGCTCGACGCCAGCCGCCGCTCGGTCGACCGCTCGGCCCACGGCGACGACCTGGCCGCCCTGTTGTCGGTGGCCGGCCACCAACCCGACCCGGCCCGGTTCGGTACCTGGATCCGCACCCGCCTGGACGCCATCCGTGCCGACCCGGCCGGGGTGCGTCTGGCCACCATCCACCGGGTGAAGGGCCGTGAGTGGCCGCACGTGTTCGTGCACGAGGCCACCGCGGGGCTGATGCCCCACCGGCTGGCGTCGGACCGCGAGGAGGAACGCCGCGTCTTCCACGTGGCCATCACCCGTGGCAGCCAACAGGTCACTGTTGTCGCCGGCTCGCCCCCGTCGCCCTTCGTCGCCCAACTGGTCACCGCCCGCGACCCCGACGCCGAACCCGAACCCGAACTGGTGCGTCCGCGCCCCACCGATGCCGCAACACCGGGCCGCCGCAAGGCCAGCGCGCGTGAGGTTCCCGAGGCGTCCACCATCGCCGAGGCCGGCCTGCGCGAGTCACTCAAGGCCTGGCGCAGCGCCCAGGCCAAGGACAACGGCGTTCCGGCCTACGTGGTGTTCAACGACGCCACCCTCTTCGAACTGGCCCGGCTGCGACCCACTGATCAGGACGCGCTGCTCGACATCACCGGCATCGGCCCGGTGAAGATCGAGCGCTACGGCGACGACATCCTGGCCCTCGTCGAGGCCGCCCTCGGCAACGACTGAATGCTGACGGCGTGACGCCCCGTCACCGGTCGGTGCCACCGAGGGTCTATCCGACCGGTGCCGCCCGCGGTGACCACGCACCGCTGACGACGGCCTTCGAGGATCGGCCGGCGGCAGCTCTGGTCGCATCACGACGTTCGGCGCCGGAGAGCATCTGGGCCAACCCGGACCAGTACCGCTGTGGCGCAGCTCGTTCAACGTGAGTCTCGCGATCGCTGACGGCGTGTGGTGCTCGGACTGGGACGCCCCGCCGGCGAGCGACATCGATGCGTTGTTCGCCGACGGCTATCAGTCACCGCTGCTCACCACCAGCCGACGACTGCTCCGTCCCCGCAACGACTACCCCAACGTGCTCACCGACGCCCAGATCGTCGGCTGCACCCCGGGACTCGGGCCACCCCTGCCCTGACCGGTGGCGCTCGGTGTCCGACGCCGCGCCTCACCGGTTGGCGCAACCCGGGTGACCCGGACGGTCCGCTATCGATGCGGCTTCGGGTAGTGGGCGCCGCGACCGGCCACCAGGGGGAGGTCGAGGAAGGTCCGGACCCCGGGTTCGCACTCGAGCAGGTAGGTAACTGCGTTGATGGCATGAGCCGCAGTGGAACCGAGGATGTTGGGGTTCCAGCCGTGATCGAGTGAGAGTCTCATGTCGGGTCGGCCGCTGAGGGAGATCGACCAGTCGCCGTGAGGCCAGTCGGGCGCGACGTCGTCGTGCATGCGCCACACGGTCTCCTGCCGGACCAGCTCGTGGCCATCGACGACGGCGGCCCATCGGTAGCGCTGGCCAGCGATGGTGCCGGCCCGCACCACCCCGGCCGCGGTGTTCAGATCGGTCGCGGCCACCTGCGTCTCGAGCTCGGACGTGGATCCTTCGGTGCGCACGCC
>JAOUEE010000326.1 GCA_029858875.1 Acidimicrobiia bacterium | reverse complement strand
CCGAGTTCGTCGATCGCTGGCGAAGCCCCGGCGAGTCACGATCCAAGGGATGGGACGACCGGTTCAGCGAGATGGAGTACGTGCCCCTCGCCGACCAGGCCTGGAAGCAGGCTCTGGCCGATGCCGACCTGACCCCGGCCGACATCGACCTGGCCGTGGTGACCGGCCTCCACGCCCGCTCGGTGAAGCGGTTGGGCGGCATGCTCGGCGTCGACCACATCAGCCCCGATCTCACCGACACCATCGGCAATACCGGCACCGCCCACCCCGCGCTGTTGTTGAGCGCCGCCCTCGAGCAGGCCGCCCCGGACCAGGTGATCGCCCTGGTGGTACTGGCCGACGGTGCCGAGGTGCTGCTTTTCCGCACCCAGGCGGCCCTGGCCACCCATGCCCCCCACCGGCCCGTCTCCGATCAGATCGCCGCGGGCGGTGCGGTCAGCTACGCCAAATTCCTCAGTTGGCGGGGGTTGGTCAGCCCCGAGCCCCCGCGACGACCGGCCCCCGACCGGCCCTCGGCCTCGGCGGCGGCGCGCAACCACGACTGGAAGTTCGGCTTCGTCGCTTCCCGCGACCGCCAGAGCGGTGCCCTGCACATGCCCCCGGCCCGGGCGTCGATCAGGGGGGGCACGGTCGACGACATGGAGCCGGTACCGATGGCCGACGCCCTCGGCACCGTCGTCACCTACACCATCGATCGGCTGGCCTACTCCGTGAACCCGCCCATCGTCTTCGCGGTGGTCGACTTCGACGGGGGCGGCCGGATGCCGGTCGAGCTCACCGACATCGACCCCGACGACATCGCCATCGGCGACCGTGTCGAGATGACCTTCCGGCGGCTGTACGTGGCCGACGGCATCAGCAACTACTTCTGGAAAGGCCGCCCCGTCCGCGGGTCGTGAGGAGGTACCAACCATGGGTTCACACGGCATCAAGGACCAGGTCGCCATCATCGGGATGGGGTGCGTCCCGTTCAAGGAGCACTGGGACAAGTCGGCCGACGACCTCGTGATCGACGCGGCCCAGCTCACCTACCGGTCGGCCGGCGTCGAGCAACGAGACATCGACTCCTTCTGGGTGGGGACGGCCCAGTCCGGCATGTCCGGGCTCACCCTGTCGGCCGCTCTGAAGGTGGAGGGCAGGCCGGTGACCCGCGTCGAGAACTTCTGCGCCACCGGATCCGAAGCGCTGCGCCAAGCCTGCTACGCGGTGGCCAGCGGGGCCTACGACATGGCCATGGCCCTGGGAGTCGAGAAGGTGAAGGACTCCGGCTACCAGGGCCTCAACGCCTTCCCGATCCCCAACGACGGCACCAAACGGAACCTCACCGCGGCGGCCATGTTCGCCCTGCTGTTGCCGGCCTACGCCGAGACGTATGGCGTCGACGAGGACCAGGTCCGCCTGGCCGCCGCCACCATCGCCGAGAAGAACCACTACAACGGGGCCCGCAACCCGTTGGCCCAGTTCCGCCGCGAGACCTCGGCCGAATCGATCTGTCAGATGGCTGCGGTGGCCGGTCGGCTCAGCGTGTTCGACTGCGCCGGCGTGGCCGACGGGGCGGCCGCGGCCATCGTGGTACGGGCCGAGGACGCGCACCGGTACTGCGACAACCCCCTCTACGTGAAGGCGCTGTCGTTCGTGTCGGGTACCGGCGGCGGGGTGATCGACCCCGAGTTCTCCTTCACCACCCTTCCCGAGTGCCAGATGGCCGCGGAAGACGCCTACCGCCAGGCCGGGGTCGTCGATCCCCGCGCCGAGATCGCCATGGCCGAGGTCCACGACTGCTTCACCATCACCGAGCTGGTGCTGATGGAGGACCTGGGCTTCGCCGATCGGGGCACGGCGTGGCGCGAGGTCCTCGACGGCACCTACCGCCTCGACGGGGCTCTTCCCGTGAATCCCGACGGCGGCCTCAAGGCATTCGGTCATCCGGTCGGCGCATCGGGTCTGCGCATGCACTACGAGTGCTGGCTCCAGATGCGGGGCGAGGCCGGGCCCGATCGCCAGATCGACACCGACCGCTCCCTGGCGCTCGTGCACAACCTGGGCGGCTACCCGGGCGAGATGGTTTCCTTCGTCAGCATCCTCGGTACCGAACCGGGCTGACCCACGCGCCCATCGGCTGGGCACCCGGGGTGCCTCCGTTTGGTGGCAGACTGCTCCGGTGAGCTCTTCTGCCGAACTGCTTCGCTCCGTCGAGGCCGACATCGTTCGCCTGATCGGTGAGCATCACGAGCGCCGTCAGCACTGGTACGCCCACGAGATGGTGCCGTGGGAGCTGGGTCGCAGCTACCGCGACGAGCCCTGGGACGAGAGCCAGGCCACGCTCGCCCCCGAAGCCCGCACGGCGCTGGTGCTCAACCTGCTCACCGAGGACAACCTGCCCTACTACCACCTCCGCCTGGCCACCGCCTTCGCGCCCGACTCGGCCATGAACGACTGGTCGAGGACGTGGACGGCCGAAGAGGGCCAGCACGCCATCGCCATGCGCAGCTACCTCCTCACGTCCCGCAACTGCGACCCTCGCGAGCTCGAGGACGACCGGTTGCAGACGGTGACCAAGGGGTGGAGCAACGATTTCGTCGACCCCATCGAGGTGTTCGTCTACACGTCGGCCCAGGAGCTGGCGACGCGGATCAGCCATCGCAACGCCGGCAAGTTGGCCGATGACGAGGTGGCCTACGAGCTCATGAGCCGGGTGGCGGCCGACGAGAACCACCACTTCCTGTTCTACCGGGGTGTGGTGACCTCGATGCTGGACCGGGATCCGTCGTCGGTGCTGCAAGCCATGTGGAAGGTGTTCGACGGCTTCGAGATGCCGGGCACGGGCATCCCGCGCTACCTCCGCCGGGCCATCGCCATGGCCAAGTCGGGGGTGTACAACCTCCGCATCCACGCCGACGGCGTGGTGTCGCCGTTATTGCGCGACTGGCGGATCGCCGATCTCCACGGTCTCGACGCCGAGGGCCGCCAGGCCCAGGAGAAGCTGCTGCGCCTGCCCGACACCCTGCTGCGGGCGGCCGAGGCGTTCGAGCGGCGCGTCGGCATGTCGCCGCGATTCGCCTGATCCTCGCCCGTTCCCCACCAGCGGGGGCCCGGGTCAGCGGTAGGGCCAGCCGTAGGCCCGGCCGGCCGCGACGGCCAGGGCATTGATGCCGGCCTGCACGTCGGACCCGGCTCCGTTGGCCATCGCCACCACCCCGCCCCGCTGATGGGGGTAGCCCACCATCACCGTCCGGAATCCGCCGTTGGATCCGGTGTGGGTGAAACGGGCCCGGGAACCGTGGCCGACCACGCTGACGCACAGCCCCTCACCGAGCATGGTCTCGACCAGATCGGCATCGACCACCGCCGCGCCCCGTGCCTGGCCCCGATCGACCAGGCAGGCCACGAACCGGGCCAGGTCGGCGGCCGTCGTGTACAGGCCGGCGGCCGCCGACCACGGGCAGATCTCCCGCTGGCCCGGCAGCACCCGTCCGTGGCGATCGTGCCCACTCGCCAGCGGCAGGCCGAGGTCGGGATCGAGGTCGAACGAACTGGCGTGCATCCCGATCGGATCCAGGACCCGTTCGGACATCCAGTCGGAGAAGGGTCGGCCGGTGACCTGCTCGCAGAGGTGCTCCAGCACGAGGTAGCCCAGACCCGAGTACGACCGCTGCTGATCGGACGCATGGGTGACCATCACGCCCCGCCGGCCGCGATAGCCGGGCCAGAAGTCCTCGACGGTCGGGATGGGCCGGTCGTAGGTCCCGGGAAGTCGGACCGACCCTCCCCCACCGCGCACGAACCGCCGGCCGGTCTTGTCGGGTGTGGTCCCCCGTCCGGTGATCCCGTTGCGGTGCATCAGCAGACGGCGCACGGTGATGGCCGGGTCACCACCCCGGTAGAGGCGGTGGCGCGGGACGTCGTAGGCCAGCTTGGACCGCACGTCCTCGTCGAGTCCGATGCGGCCGTCGGCCACCAGCGTCAGCACCCCGACCGCGGCCACCGGTTTGGACAACGAGCAGGCCTGGAACACGGTGTCGGCCGCGACCGGGGACCCGTCCTCGGCCGAGGCCAGACCATGGGCGCGGCTCCACGCCGGGCTGGCGTCGATGACCGCAGCCGCGGTGAGGCCAGGAATGCCATCCCGGGACATACGGCCGGTGAGGCCGATCCGCCTGCTCCCGGCCCACACGTCGGCCTCGACCTCGAGCGGCGTGGGGCCGGTCACGGCCCGGCGACCACCCGT
>JAOUEE010000325.1 GCA_029858875.1 Acidimicrobiia bacterium | reverse complement strand
AGCCATCTCCCGGTTCGACTCCGACGAACTTGTGACCCGCAACCGTGACGGGTTCCAGTACGCCAAGCCCGATTGGGGACTCGTCGAGTGGATGCCGGCCATGGACACGGGTCGGCGCGTGGCGATCAAGACGGTCGGCTATCACCCCTCCAACCCGTTCCAGCGGGGGATTCCCAGCGTGCTGGCCACCATCGCGGTGTACGACTGCGCGACCGGCGCCCTCGAGGGCATCGTGGAGGGAACCGCACTCACAGCCATCCGTACCGGCGCGGCGTCCGCACTGGTCTCTCGGGTGCTCGCCCCCGACCGTGCCCTGACCGTCTCCATGGTGGGCTGTGGGGCGCAGGCCGTGACACAACTGCACGCGTTGTCGCGGGTGCGTCCCGTGGAGCGGGTGCTCGCCTACGATGTGGTGCCAGAGGTGAACCTGTCGTACATCGATCGGATGGCCGGCCTGGTCGACGCCCCGATCGAGGTGGTCGATGACCATGCCCGGCTGCTGGCCGAGGCCGACGTGTTGTGCACGTGCACATCGGTCGGGATCGACGAGGGCCCGGTGTTGACATCGGGCCCCAGGAAGGAAGATCTGCACATCAACGCGGTGGGCGCCGACTTCGCAGGCAAGCTGGAACTGCCTCGGTCGCTGTTGGAAGAAGCCCTGGTGGTGCCCGACGTGCGGTCGCAGTGCTTGATCGAGGGGGAGTGCCAGCAACTGGCGCCGGACCGCATCGGCCCGGATGTGGTCGAGTTGCTGAGCCGGCCCGATCGGTTCGCCGGCGATCGTGATCGGTTGACGGTGTTCGACTCCACCGGCTGGGCGCTCGAGGATCTGATCGCCGCCGAGTTGGTGCTGGAGAAGGCGGCGGCCATGGGCGAGACGATGATGATCGATCTGCAGTCCGGTGGCCGCGACCCCTTCGATCCCTATGAGGCGACCGCATGACTGCCACGCTCGCGGACCTCGTCGCGGAGCAGGCGCGCCGGCGGCCGACGGCGCCGGCAGTGGCCGCTGCCGGGCGGGAGCTCACCTGGGCCGACCTCGACGAGCAGACGGCTTTGCTGGCCGGCTCCCTGCAGCAGATGGGTGTCGAGCGGGGCGACCGAGTGGGAATTTGGATGCACAAGTCCCTTCGCACACCGGTGGCCGTGCACGGCGTTCTCCGGGCCGGCGGCGCGTACGTTCCGCTCGACCCACTGACGCCTCCGGCGGCGGTGGCCCGCACGATCGAGGACTGTGGCCTCGACATCGTCGTGAGCGAGACCCCGGCGGCCGACAGGCTCCCGCAGTTGTTCGCGGCCGCTCCCCGGCTCCGGAGCGCGGTCGGTGTGGTCGACGACACCGTGCCGGGCGTGCGGTGGGAGGATCTGGGCGCAGTCGGTGCACCGGTGGCACTGACACGCGACGATCTCGCCTACGTGATGTACACCTCCGGGTCCACGGGCGAGCCCAAGGGGATCATGCACACGCACGGCTCGGCCATGGCGTACGCGAGCCGGGCGGCGGCCACCTACTCGCTGGAACCCGATGACCGCCTCGGGCTGCTCACGCCCATCCACTTCGACATGTCCACCTTCGAGTTGTTCGCCGGTCCCCTTGCCGGCGCCTGCACCGTCGTGGTTCCCGAGCCCTACTTGCGCGTGCCCGCCTCGCTGGCCCAGCTGATCGCCAAGGAGCAGATCACGACGCTCTACGGAGTGCCGTTCCTGTTCACCCAGCTGCTGGACCGCGGGGCGCTGGATCAGCACGATCTGGGCCGGGTGCGTTGGTTGCTGTACGGCGGTGAGCCCTTCGCCGCCCGGCGGCTGGCCGAGTGGATGCGGCGCCTTCCCAACTGCCGAGTGTCCAACGTGTACGGCCCGGCCGAGGTGAACCAATGCACCTTTCACCACCTGGACGAGCCGCCCCCGCTCGATGTCGTGATCCCCATCGGTGAGTGCTGGGACGGTGCGGATGGTCGGGTTGTCGTCGACGGTCGAGATGCCCGGCGCGGCGACCCGGGAGAGCTGTGGATCGCCAGCCCCACGATGATGGCCGGCTACTGGGCCCGCCCCGACCGCACGGCTGAGTCGGTGGTGCAGGACCGGGAGGGTCGTCGGTGGTATCGCACCGGCGATCTGGTGGTCGAGGTCGACCCGGGCCGATATCAGTTCGTGGCCCGCATGGACGATCAGGTGAAGGTACGGGGGCATCGACTGGAGTTGTCGCCGGTGGAGCTGGCGCTGGGGGCGATCGACGGCGTCCGCCACGCCGTCGCCGGAGTGATCGAGGGGGACGGTCGCGCCAGCGAGCTCGTGGCCGTGTACGTGGGCTCCTCGTCGACCGAGGACATCCTTCGTCAGTTGGCCGAGCAACTGCCGCCGTACGCGGTGCCCAGCCGACTCGCGGCCGTTGACGACCTGCCCACGGGCCCGACCGGCAAGATCGACCGTCGTCACGTACGCCGCCACGTACTCCCCGAGTTGTTCCCCACGGAGGTCAGGGTTCCATGACGATCGCCCTCGCCGATCGGCTGATCGAGCTGATCCGTACCGAGATAAACCCGGCCGCCGGAGACGATCTCGGCCCCGACACCGATCTGCTACTGACCGGCCTGGTGGACTCACTGGGTGTGGTCCGGGTGGTGAACTGGATCGAGGACGAGATGGGAGTCGAGGTTGATCCCGTCGATGTGACGCTGGAGAACTTCCAGACCGTCAACGCCATGGCGGCATACATCGGACGCCAGGCCGACCGCTGACATGGGCGAGGCGCAGGTCGCCCTGCGGCCGACCCAGGCTCTCAGCGCGGCCCAGGAACTGCTCTGGGCTGGCCAGCAGCTGCATCGCGACGCGCCGATCTCGAACATGGCCACGCTGTCGGAGTTCGGCGCGCCCATCGATCCGGACCGCTTCGTCGCCGCGTTCGATGCGGTGGTCGCCGCCAGCGACACCCTCCGGACCACCGTCGTCGAACGCGGCGGCGTCCCGCAACCCTCGGTGGCCGGCCGGCTCACCGGGGCCACCACGGTCATCGACCTCGATGACGCCGCCGTGGCCACGTGGGTGGCAGAACGTCTGGCGGCGCCACTCGACCTCACTTCGTGCGGGTTCGACTCGGTGCTCATCCGTCGGCCGGGTGACCGGTGGTCCTGGTATCTGTGCCTGCACCACGTTCTGACCGACGCCACCAGCTCGAGCCTGGTCTTTCGGGCCACCGCGGCGGCCTACGAGGGTCGGTCGTTCTCGGTGGGTGTTCACCGGCGTCATGTCGACCAGATGACGCAGCGGCGCCGTTCGCCGTCATGGCAGCGGGCCCGCGAGTACTGGGCGAGCCACCGTCCGCCACCCAGCGACGCCGTGCGCCTGTTCGGTCCGCCCGGTCAGCCGGTCAGTCGGAGCGAGAGGGTGGAGGTGCCGATGGAGGGCGGGCAGGCCGAGGCCTACCGGACCCTGCTGTCCGGTGAGCTGGCGGGTCTGTCGCCTGACCTGTCACGACTGGCCTCCATGGCCACGACCCTTGCCGTGACGCTGCATCGGCTCGGGGGTCTCGAAACCATCAGGATCGGTGTCCCCGTGCACCATCGCTCGACCGAGGACACCCGTGCACTGGTCGGGCTCCTCATGGAGCTGTACCCGATCACGATCACCGTGGCGCCCGACGACACCTTCCGCAGCATCCACGAGCGTTCGCTACGCGAGTGCATCACCATGCTCCGCCGGGCCGAGCCGGGCGCCGGTCCTCGGCCGGACTTCGAGGTCGTCCTCAACGTCGTGGGTGCCAGCTTCGGCTCTTTCGGAGCCATCGACGCCACGACCGACTGGCTCCACAGCGGACACGTCGATCCGGTCCATCGCCTGCGGGGGCAGGTGTACGACTTCACGGGAGACGGGCAGCTGCGCATCGCCCTCGACGTGAGCGAGTCCCTCGGTGGCGGTGATTGCCCGCAGCGAGCCGCCGAGGTGTTCGGTCGGGTGTTCGCCGCGTTCGTCAACGATCCCGACGCCGGAGTGGGATCGTTCCCGCTGGTCGGCGACTCGGAGCGCCGAGCCATCCTCGACGCCTCCCGCGCAGTGGTGGAACCGGCGGCGTGGTCGGGCCCGGTCGATGTGGTCGAGGCGTTGCGGGCCCGATCGTCGGATCCCGTGATCAGTGATGGCCTGCGTGCGCTCACCGGGGGAGAGCTGGCCGATGCCATCGACGACACGGCCTCCTGGTTGGCGGAGCGGGGCGTCGGCCCTGGTGATCGGGTCGCGGTCCAGATGGCGCG
>JAOUEE010000324.1 GCA_029858875.1 Acidimicrobiia bacterium | reverse complement strand
TCCCTCCGCTCACGGGCCGCTCGGGCCCGGCATCCCCCGCTCGATGTTCACTCCGCTCACAGGCCGCTCGGGCCCGGCATCCCCCGCTCGATGTTCACTCCGCTCACAGGCCGCTCGGGCCCGGCATCTCAGACCTCGGCCGGTCGGGCCGCGATCGGGGCGATGATCGGACCAACCATCACCGCCGTGACCCCACAAAGCACGGCGCCGGCCAGGAAGGCGGCTCGCTCGGTACCGAACCCGTCGGCCGCCAGGCCCAGGGCGATGCCGCCCAGGCCGGTGGCCAGATCGAAGAACATCGAGAAGGTCGCGATGGCGTGGCTGCGGGACCGCTCGCCGGCGGAATCGACCACCACCTTGAACAGGCCCGGGAAGAGAAACGTCTGGCCAACCGCGTGGATCATCGTGCCCACCACCACACCAGCGGTGGAGCTGGTCAGCCCGATGATGGCCAGACCGCTGGCCGAGCAGGCGGCCGCGAATCGGGCCAGACGGATGGTGGGGACCTGGTCGGGCACCCTGGCCGCCACCAGCCGCAGCGTCACCACCACCAACGCGAACACCAGGAAGGCCAGACCCCCGATGGGGATGCCGATGTCGTCGCTGAAGAGCTGGATGAAGCTGACGAAGCCGGCCTGGGCCATCAACACGAGGCCGAGCACCATCCCCGGCCGGATGGCGGCCCGGTGGAGAAACGTCTCGGGCCGCTCCATGTCGGCCATGGCCGCGGTGGGGCCCGGCGCGGAAACGCGGGCGAGCACGGCCGAGACAACGCACATCACGGCTGCGAAGACCCACACCGCATCATCACCCTGCGATCGGTACAGCGCGTCGCCTGCCAGCGGTCCCAGGGCCAGACCGCCGTAGATGGCCAGCGAGAAGTACGAGGCCGCTTCGCCCCGCCGATCCTCGGGCGCCAGGTCCTGGGCTGCGGCGGCGGCCCCCACGAAGGTGAACGCCTCGCCCACCCCGGTGACCAGCCGGGCCAGCACCACCAGGGCCACGGTTCCGGCCACGGTGAGCAACAGCATCCCCACCCCGGCGATGAGCGCGCCCGTCATCATCACGAAGCGGCGACCGCGCCGATCGCCGACTGCGCCGAGGACCGGGCGCAGCAGCGCCGCCGACAGCCCCATCACGCCGACCGACAGACCCACCTGGAAGCTCGAGCCGCCCAGATCGTTCTCGACGTACACGGGCAGCACGGGCAGCACTGCGGCAATGGCGATGAAGTAGGCGAGCGCGGCGAGGGTGACCACGGCGAATCGCGGGGTGACCAGCCGTGTCTGCGTCATGGCGTCAGGCTGGCCGCTCGCGACGGCAACGGCAAAGGCGGACGGTGCCGCCCGGCGAGATCGCGGTGCTGGCGCGCGCGTGGCGGGGCAGGGACCGCCCGACGGCCGTCGATCTCACGCTACGTGACCTAATTGCGTTGATATCGCGCACAAAGTATTCTCGGGTCCGAGGCGCGAGGGGGCGAACGAGGACGCACACGCATGCCCCAACTGCAGATCCCCAGGCTCGGCGAACTCGTCGAGATGCACCGCCCGGCGCGCCAGCCCTTGCCCCGCGCGCCGGGTCGGCCGAACGTCCTGAGCTTCATCGTGAGCTACCCCACGTTCTCCGAGACGTACATGCACGAGGAGATCCGTGCCCTTCGCCACGAGGTGAACTTCCGCATCATCACCTACAAGAAGTCGACGCACCCCCGCCGTTCGTCCTTCGAGCACCAGGTGATCGCCTATCCCGATGCGTGCGTGGTGTACGGACCGTGGGGCGCGGTGAACCAGCACTTCGACACCCCGGACCAGCAGGCGTTCATCCACCGGGTCGATGCGGTGATCGAGGAGTTCCGGCCCGATGTCCTGCACGCGCACTACTTCGGCATGGTGCTGCTGCTGCGCCACCTGGCCCAACGCCATGAGATCCCCTTCACCGTCCGCACCCACTCGATGGATGTGCTCAACGAACCCCCGGAGAAGCTGGAGGCGCTCTCCGCCGCCGCCAACAGCCACTGGTGCCGACGGGTGCTGGCCTTCCCCTATTCGCGCCGGCACCTCATCCGTCATGGGCTCGATCCGAGCAAGATCGAGCCGTGCTGGCCGGTCGTCGACATCGAGCGCTTCCGTCGGCACCGGCGTCCGAACGGCCTCCCGGCCGGAGACGTGATGTGCGCAGGGCCGGCCATCCCGAAGAAGGCCCACAACGACTTCGTCGACCTGGCGGTGATGATGCAGGGCTGCGGGCGCCGCTTCGACCTCTACGCCGACGGCCCCGATCTGCACGTGACCACGGCCCACAACCGAGCCTGTGGCGAGCCGGTCAACATCTCCTACGCCGATCCCGCCCGGATGCAGACCGTCTACCCGCGCTACGAGTGGCTCGTCTACCCCTCGGACCCCGTGCGCAACAAGGTCGGTCTCCCGGTGTCGATCGCCGAGGCGCAGGCCGCGGGGCTCGGCGTGGCCTGGCAGGAACTTCCCGGCCGACGAGACGAGCAACTGCACTACCTCGGCGGCGGGGGGTTCCTCTATCGGACCCTCGACGAACTGCGCGACACCATTTCCGAGCCGTATCCCGCCGAGATGCGCCAGGCCGGCTTCGCGGCGGCCGATCGGTGCGACGTGCAGGTGCACAAGGCGCTGCTCTCCGACGTCTGGCACCAGGTGGCTGCCGGACTCGAGCCGGCGATGGACGGTGCCTGACCCGGTATCGTCCCGGCCATGGTCACCACCCGTACCGAATCCATCACCGTCGACGGCGGCTCGTTCTCGGCCCACGTCGCCCTCCCCGACTCCGGATCGGGCCCGGGTCTGTTGATCCTCCAAGAGATCTTCGGCGTCAACTCCTACATCCGATCGGTGTGCGCACGGGTGGCCCAGATGGGATACCTCGCCCTGGCCCCGGACATGTTCTGGCGCCAGCAGCCCGACTTCATCGTGGAACCCGACCAGGGCGACGACGGCATGCAGTCGGCGTTCGCCATGATGGGCGGCTTCGACTGGAGCCAGGCTCCGGGCGACCTGGGTGCGGCGCTCGGCCACCTCCGCGGCCTCCCCGAATGCACAGGAGAGGCGGGCGTCATGGGCTTCTGCTTCGGCGGTACCCTCACGTTCCACGTTGCCGCCGATCACGATCCGGCCTGCGCCATCTCGTACTACGGATCCGGCGTCGCCGATGCGCTCGACGCCAAGGCCGACCAGGTCAGCTGCCCCGTCCTCTTCCATTTCGGCAGCGACGACCCCTACCTGCCCATCGAGGACGTCGATCGCATCCGGGCCCGGTTCGCCGACGCCACCGACGTCACCATCGAGGTCCAGCCCGGCGCGGGCCACGCCTTCGACAACGACTTCAATCCCCTGTTCTCGAATCCGGAAGCGGCGGCCGCCGCCTGGGCCGCCACCGCCGCGTTCCTCGCCGGCCACCTTCCCCCGTCCGCGGGCTGAGACCCGGCCCCGACCGGCGTTGGTCGGGTGATGCCGCACCATCGCCCACCGCGCACTGCCGGTTCGTCGGGGAATGACCGCGGCCCCTAGCGAGGGGCGGGGCGACCGCCGGTGTGCCAGGCGGCCAGCTTGGCCGGCGCGTCGGCGCCGAACAGGATCTCAGCCACCTCGGCCAGACCGGGCGAGTCGATGAAGTCGGCCTCGGGGACGACCTGGCTGATCTTGGACCTTCGCCGGAGGAAGTCCTCCAGGCGGGTGACCATCTCGGATTGCGCCGCGTGGTGCAACTCGACGCGGAGGTAGTCGGCCGAGTCCATGATGTCATCGCCCATCGCCGGCTCCTGACGGATGGACTCGAGCATGGCGAACGCCCGCCGGCCATAGCGGCGCCACAGCCGATCGGTCACCGGTTCGACATCGGGTTTGTTGCGGATGTCGTCGAGACGCATCAGCCGGGCCTGCCGGTAGAACTCCTTGCGGCTGGCGGCCCGGGGCTCGCCGTACCAGTCACGGCGATCCCGATCGAGGCGCACGCCCAGCTCCTCGACGGCTTCGGCCACCTCTTCACCCACGTTGAGGCAGTCGGTGAGCTTGCCACCGAAGATGGTCACGACGTCGCGGGCTCGGTCGATCTCGATCTGGTGCTCGCGGGACAACGACGTCCATTCGACGTCTCGTTGGTCGTCGCCGTCGTTGCCCACCACCAGCGGTCGGACCCCGCAACGCTCGGCAATGATGTCGGCCTCGGTCAACGGTCGGGCCAGGTCGAGGCGGGCATTGATCTGGCCCAGAAGGAAGGCCCGGTCGTCGG
>JAOUEE010000323.1 GCA_029858875.1 Acidimicrobiia bacterium | reverse complement strand
CGATGAAGACCAGCGCCCACGCGGTCCGCACGATCTGGCCCCCGGCGGACAACTCGTCGTCGGTCCAGATGTTGCGGATCCGGGGGACCCACACGAGCAGTGTCCAGACCGGAAGCACCAGCCAGGCGAGGTTGCGTATTCGGGTCACCCGAACAGCGTGCCCTGTGGATCGGGCGGACGCCGACGCGGGAGACCGCTCCATCGGAGATCATCCATCCAGGCCCAGCTGCGCCGATGGATGGTGGACGGTCCGTAGGCCTGCAGGGCGGCGCGGTGACGGGGACACGGATAGCCCTTGTTGAAGGCGAAGTCGTAGCCGGGAAAGGCGGTGGCCTGGTCGCGCATGATGCGGTCGCGCGTCACCTTGGCCAGGATCGACGCCGCGGCGATGGACAGGCTGAGCGCGTCACCCTTGACGATGGTCTGGGCCACGCCGCCACCCACGAAGTCCCACTTGCCGTCCAGGAGCACGCGTGCGGGTTCCACCCCCAGCGCGTCGAGGGCCCGACGGGCGGCTACGCGCTGAGCCTCGGACATGCCCAGTGCGTCGCACTCCTCGGCCGTGGCGTGACCGATGGACCAGGCCTCACACCAACCGCTGATGCGCTCGAACAACGCCTCGCGCTCGGTCTCGGTGAGCATCTTGGAGTCGCGGATCTTGTAGACGCGGCGGTCGCGGGGCACCACGACCGCGCCGATGGTGAGGGGACCGGCCCATGCCCCCTTGCCCACCTCGTCGACCCCGACCACCACCTGGTGGCCGTCCTCCCAGAGCGCCCGTTCGAAATGCAACCCCGGAGCCTTGCGGCGGAGGGCCTTGCGCAGCGGCGGAGCGGTGTCGGCCATCAGCCGAGTTTGGCGATCTCGGCCGTTTCGTCCGGATCGGCCTCGGTCCCGAGGAACGCCTCCACCATCTCCTCCACGACCGTCAGCGTGCTCAACCGGAGCCCGAAGGCCAACACGTTGGCGTCGTTCCAGCGGCGGGCCCCGGCGGCCGTGGCCGCATCGGTGCACAACGCGGCCCGGACGCCCACCACCTTGTTGGCCGCGATGGACACGCCGGTGCCGGTCCAGCAGCACACCACCCCGCGCTCGGCCGACCCGTCGGCCACCGCTTCGGCCACCCGCCGACCGGCGTCGGGCCAGGCATCACCATCGGCGACCACCGCCACGTGGTGGCCTCGCTCGGTCAGCCACGCACACAGCGACTGCGTGAGCTCGGTGATCTCATCGGTACCGAAGGCCAGGCGCACGAAGGCAAACCTAGTGGCCGATCCGGCCGAGGTCGGCTCGGGACCGGCGCGAGGAGGTGGGCCCGAATGTCCTCGTCGGCTTCGCTCGTGGGCTCGTGCCTCGCGGAGAAGCGGGCGCCACTCCTCAACCGAAGGACTGACCGGGCTCCACCATGGCCGCACCGGCACCCGCGGGCGCCGCCAGCAGCGCTTCGCCGCTGGTGTCGGTGGATGTCCACGATGGATCGAGTCCGGGGCAGCGCAGCAGCACCGACGATCCGGCTTCCCACGGCTGCACCTCCCAGAGCAGCGCCGGACGTTCGCCGTGCCAGCGAACGGCGAACGACAGGCTGCCGTGGGCCGTGACCAGATCACGGACATCGGTCGAGCGACCGAACCAGCCAGCGGGCACGACCGGTAGCAGATCCAACCCATCGGGGCGGTCGGCCACGATCTGATCGACCACGTCGATCAAGCGACCAGCGGCGGCCACCGGGTCGACGATCGCGCCCGGACAGGACCACTCGGGTCGCGGTGCCGGTCCCCACCCGGCCGCCACCGCCGCAGCCGATTCGATCTGCCCTGTTCGCGCCAGCAGCGCGGACAACCAGCCCACGGCCCGGGCCGCGTCGGGGTCGTCGCGTTCGAGGCCCCGATGCAGGCTGTCGGCGGCCCACCCGAGGTAGTCGTCGAACCATCCCGGCGAGGCGTCGGTCGTGGCCCGGCTGATGGCCATCGCCACCGCCGCCGTGTCGCTGCGAAGGTCGGTGGTCTCCAGCCAGCGGGGAACCTCGATGGTCGCGAGCGGATGGCCCAATCGGGTCACGGCCTCGAGCACCCGGGCCTGATGCGCCGTGGTCCACCGGTCCGCGCCCAGGGGCGGCCGTTGCACCTGCGCGGCGGCCACCAACACGGTGGCCAGGTCGGCCCGGAAGGCCTCGTCGTCGATGGGCAGGTCGAGCCTCGGGCCACCATCGAGGTGGGCGGCCCACCCGGCGCCCACCTGCGTGGCGGTGGGCAGGCGAGCGAAGACCGACGGGTCGGCCGTACCGAGCGCGACTCGAATGGTGGCCTGGTGGGCCAATGGAGCGATGACCGCAGCCGTGGCCGATCCCGCCGGACACGAGCATTCGAATCCGTCGGGTTCGTGTGTGCCGCAACCCTCCAGCGCCGGGCCGAGGTCCAGCACCGCCGATCCCCCCACCGCCGCGGCAGGTAACCGGTCCAGCACCAGAGCCGGCTCGCCGTCGACCCGCACGGCGGGTCCGTCCAGCGCGATGGCATCCACCCGGCCCGGTCCGTCGAGCCGGAACGGCCGGATCACCAGCGCCAGCGCCACGGGCACGGCGCTGCGGTTCTCGAACTCGAGCAAGACGACCGCCGGATCCGATTCGGCGCCGGCGGCCCGCTGGACCACATCACCACCCGGGACCCCCATCAGCGCCTCGGTGACCGGGCCGGCACCCAGCCGCAGCTGACGGATGTTGATCTCCGATCCCGAGCAGTGCCACCGGTCCTCGGCGCCGACCCACCATTCGAGCGTCCACGCTGCCTCGGAGAGCTGCACCGTTCCACGGTCGTCGATCACCCCCTGGGAGCCCGATCCAGTTGTCCCCAGCGACGTCGTGGTGCCGAGGGTGACGGCCCAGGACTCGGGATCGAACCGTCGGGGCCGGCGCCACGACTCGTGCAGCGAGGGCGACGATGGCGGGTCGGGCCGGCGCCGACCCCGTCGAAATCCCCTCACGAGAGCTCATGGCCGATCTGGCGACGCAACAGACCGCGGTAGGCCTCGCTGGCCGACCGGCCGTCCTCGACCACCGCGCACACCTCTTCGGCGATCGGGGTCTCGACGCCGAGCTCGGCGGCCAGGTCCATGACCACCCTCGCCGTCTTCACCCCTTCGGCCACCTGGTTCATCTCCTCGATGATCTGCTCGATGGTCTTGCCCTTGCCCAACTCCTCGCCCACGTGGCGGTTGCGGCTCTGACGGGAGATGCACGTGGCCAGCAGGTCACCCATGCCGGCCAGGCCGGCGAAGGTGGACTGCTCGCCGCCCATGGCCACGCCCAGCCGGGTGAGCTCGGTGAGGCCACGGGTGATGACGGCGGCCCGGGTGTTGTCGCCCGTCCCCAGTCCATCGGCCATACCCGATGCCAGAGCGATCACGTTCTTCAGGGCACCGGCGATCTCACAGCCGATCACGTCGTGGTTGGTGTACACCCGGAAAACGTCGGTGGCGAAGACCTCCTGCAGGCGCTCGGCCACGTTCTGGTCGGTCATGGCGACGACGGCCGCGGCGGCGTGGCCATCGAGGATCTCCTTGGCCAGGTTGGGACCGGTGAGGACCCCGGCCGGATGTCCGGGAAGAACCTCGTCCACGACCTGGGTCATGCGCAGGCGGCTGCCCTGTTCGAGCCCCTTGGCCAGGCTGATGACGGGCACCCAGGGACGGAGGTGAGGCCCCAGCTCCTCGAGCGTGGCCCGGAACCCGTGGCTGGGCACCCCCATGACCAGGAGGTCGGCCGCGGCCACGGTGGCAGCCAGATCGGTGGACGCCCGCAGATCCGGATGCAGAGGACGATCAGGCAGATAACGGCTGTTCAGATGATTCGTGTTGATGTCATCGGCGACCTCCTGACGGCGGGCCCAGACGGTGGTGGGCATGTTGTGGGCAGCCAGGTGAGCAACCGTGGTTCCCCAGGATCCGGCACCGATGACGGCAACGTTGATCATCATGACGCCACCCTAGGGCGCCCCACGCGTGGCGACGATGGCGTCCTACACCGTCCCACCGCGCCGCTCCTACACTGCCCAGGGTGTCCGCAGAAGCGTTGGCCCACCGGGCGGTGGTGCTCATCCCCCTGAAGGGGTTCGGCGTGGCCAAGGAGCGGCTGGCCCCGGCGCTCGATGCCGACACCCGGGCCCGATTGGCCCGCCAGATGGCCGACATCGTGGTGGATGCCGCCGCGCCGCTGCCCGTGGCGATCGTGACCGACGACGCCGAGGTCGCTCGCTGGGCCGATTCGCG
>JAOUEE010000322.1 GCA_029858875.1 Acidimicrobiia bacterium | reverse complement strand
TCCCCAACCCGGCGTACACCCCGGTGCCGATGGCCAACACCAGGGCGATGGTGATCACCGAGATCCAATTCCGACGAAGGTCGCGCCAGGACCAGCGCAGAAAGCGCCAACGGGTCCTGCGAGAGGAGATCACCACTGGAGTTCGGAGATGGCCGCCCGGCCTCCCACCGGCGGCGCGTCCGACACGATCCGGCCGCTGGACAGTTCGATGACCCGATCGGCGATGCGGGAGATCTCCCTGTTGTGGGTGACGACCAGCACGGTCATGCCGGCGCGGGCCTGCTCCTCGAGGACGGCGAGGATGGCCACACCCGTGCGAAAGTCGAGCTCGCCGGTGGGTTCGTCGGCCAGCAGGATCTGGTTGCCGGTGGCCAGGGCGCGGGCGATGGCGACCCGCTGCTGCTCGCCTCCCGACAACTGATGAGGGAAGTGACGGATCCGGTCTCCGAGGCCGACTCGTTCCAGCGCCTCGACGGCGCGGGCCGAGGCGTCGGGGCGCCGGGCGGCGTCGGCTCCGAACTCCACGTTCTCGAAGGCGGTGAGGGCAGGGAACAGGTTGAACGTCTGGAAGATGAAGCTGACCGAGTCACGCCGGAACTCGGCCCGGTCGCGCGCGGAGGCCCGGGTCAGGTCGACACCGCCCACGTGGACCGAGCCGCCGGTGGGCGTGTCGAGGGCCCCGATCACGTTGATCAACGTGGTCTTGCCACACCCCGACGGCCCGAGGATCACCACGAAACTGGCGTCGTCGACCCGCAGGCTGACGTCATCGAGCGCCTTCACCACCCGATCCCCGATCTCGTAGTGCTTCGACACCGATTGCAACTGGATGCGCGACGAGACCGGCGGCGCCGTGTCGGCCCGGTCGTCTGCTGCCGTGTCGGTCACCGTCGGGGGCCTCGTAGCCGACCGGGAAGCGAACGGAGGGAGCGGCCGGCACCAGACGCCATCGACCCCAGCCGCGACGCCACCGGATGAGGGGTCTCGCGTTCGAGGCGATCCATGGTGCACTGCATGAGTGACGTGATCTCCTCGTAGCACCGGTGCACCACGTCCGGGTCGTCGGCCGATCCGTACGACGACCAGTCGAGCGGCTGGTCGATGTGCACCGTCACCTTGGCAGGTAGCTGCACCGTGGGCACGAACACCGGCGTGATGCCGAAGGGGATGTTCCAGATGATGGGCATCTCGTGGACGCGGAGTCGGTCGAGGCCCACCAGGCGGGCCAGCCGGGTGCCCCTCGAGATGATGAACGTGGACTGGTGGGCGCCGTGGATCGTCATGGGAACGACCGGCACGCCGGCCTCCAGCGCCACCCGCACGAACCCCTCGTGATCGCCGAACTCCACCAGGTTGCGGTGGGTCCACGGTCGGAAGACCTCGTAGTCCCCGCCGGGGAACACCATCACGGGCGCGCCGGTGTCCAGGGCCCGGCGGGCGTTGTCGGGGTTGGCCGGGACGATGCCCAGCGCCGGCAGGGTCTTGCCGATGCCGGGCATGCCGAAGAGCAGGTCGTAGGCGAGCACGTAGATGGGGTCGTCGGGCCCCTTCTCCTGGACCCAGCGGTGGAGGAAGAAGACGGCGTCGTTGGTCTCGGCCCCGCCGGAGTGGTTGCCGACGATGAGGTACGGACCCTCGGCCGGCAGGTTCTCCCATCCCTGGATCTCGGCGTCGAAGTAGTCCACCCAGACGCGGAAGTAGGACAGGTACTCCTCGACCACCTCGGCCTTGCGGCGAAACGGGTTCCGCTCGGCCTGGTCGGCGATCTGGTGGTCGAAGTACTCCAACAGCGGTCGGCTCCAGGCCGGCACACCCTCCAGCGCTCGTTCGGACACGACACCTCCCCTGGGGTTGGGTCCCATCCTCTCCACCAGCGATGGATCGAGGCAGGGCACTAGGTCCCGGCCGGTCGACGGGCGGACCTTCGCCTCTGGCCGGCGTTCCTCATGACACGGAGTATCGGTGGCGCAACGAAACCCGTGCACCCCCCCAAAGAAGAAACAAACAAGGAGAACACATGCGGAAGACCCTGATGGTGGCGGTACTGGTCGTGGCCCTGAGCGGATTGGCGGCACTGCCGGCGGCGGCTGATCCTCCGGGACTGCCCTCGGAGAACCCGAACAAGAACGCCATCGTGGTTCCGATCACCTGCGACGGGTTCAACGACGACCAGCCCTTCATGGTCTGGATCCCCAACGCCAACGCATTCCCGCAGGCCGGCTCGGTCGGGCACCCGATCGGCGTCGATGTGCCCCTGGGTGTCCAGAAGTTCGTCGACCAAGGATCCTTCCCTCGCACGGTCGAGTGTGAGACCCCGCTCGGCACGGCGTACATCATGCCCACCGGCAGGCCCTGACCACAGGGCCACCGGCACCAGCTCCGGCCGTATCGGTCGGTGGCCGGCGCCCCGCCTCGTTCGGAGGCACGGGGCGCCGACCCGGTGCCAGGGCTAGGTTGACCCCATGCGATACCGGACACTGGGCACCACCGGCGTCAGGGTCAGCCCGCTTTGTCTGGGCGCCATGATGTTCGGCACGATCGGCAACCCCGATCACGACGATGCCGTACGCATCATCCACCGAGCGCTCGATGCCGGCATCAACTTCGTCGACACGGCCGACGTGTACAGCGGCGGAGAGTCCGAACAGATCGTGGCCAAGGCGCTGAGGGGTCGCCGCGACGATGTGGTGCTGGCCACCAAGTTCCACGGGCCCATGGGCGATGATCCGAACCGCCGGGGCAACTCGCGGCGTTGGATCGTGCGGGCCGTCGAGGACAGCCTGCGCCGCCTCGACACCGACTGGATCGATCTCTACCAGGTGCACCGCCCCGATCCGGCCACTGACATCGACGACACCTTGTCGGCCCTCAGCGACCTGGTGCACCAGGGCAAGATCCGCTACCTCGGATCATCGACCTTCCCCGCGTCCGACATCGTCGAGGCCCAGTGGGCCGCCGAACGCCGCGGTCACCAGCGCTTCCGGTGCGAGCAGCCGCCCTATTCGATCTTCGTGCGCGAGATCGAGTCCACGGTCCTTCCCACCTGCCAGAAGTACGGCTTGGGTGTCATCCCGTGGAGTCCCCTCAACGGTGGCTTCCTGACCGGCCGCTACCAGCCGGGCCGAGACATCCCCAAGGAGGGCCGTGCGGCGCGGACACCGCAGCGCTTCGACCCGTCGCTGCCCGGCGTGCAGGACAAGCTCGCCCTGATTCCCCAACTGGAAGCGGTGGCCGCCGACGCCGGGATGGCGTTGGCCGACCTGGCCGTCGCCTTCACCCTGTCGCATCCGGCGGTGACCTCGGCCATCATCGGCCCCCGCACGATGGAGCAGCTCGAGGGGTTGCTGGGAGCCGGCGACCTGACCCTGGGCGATGACATCCTGGACCGCATCGACGAACTGGTGCCGCCCGGCACCAACGTGAACCCCGGCGACACCGGCTACGTGCCGCCCGCCATCGCCAGCGCCTGGCGCCGCCGGCGCCCCGCTGCCACCCGCCCCTGACCCTCGCCCCCCACTTCCCGAACGGGTCGCGCCCGGCGGCCGAGGCGCGCCAACTCTCCGGCTGAGAGGCGCCCGGCTCGAAGGGCCGGTCAGGCGGTCTTGACCGCGGGGGTGAGCAGCGGGCGGTGATCGGCGGCTTCGAGGGCGGCGCGACTGAGCCGCACCAGGCGGGCGTCACCCACCGGGGTGCCGCTGCCCCGGTTGCAGACCATGGCCACCGAGAGGTCACGGGACGGGTCGGCCCACGCTCCTGATCCACCGAACCCGAAGTGCCCGAAGCCCTCCTTGCAGTCGCCTCGGGTGCCGATCACCCGGTGGTAGCCGAGTCGCCAGCGCATGGACATCACCAAGACGAGATCGCGTCGATTGCTCTGCTGGGTCCCGATCTCCTCCACCCGCTCGGAGGACAGCATGCGGACGTCGCCCAACGCTCCCCCGCCGGCCATCACGGCATACATGCGGGCCAGCGAACGCGCCGTGAAGAAGCCGTTGGCCGCCGGGATCGAGGCGTCCATGATCTCGGGCGAGGTGATGACGTCCTCCATGCCCCGCGGCACCAGCGCATTGATCATCCGACGCGGATTCACGGGCGAGCGCACCGCACTGAGTGCTCGGCCCATCTGCGTGCCGATGCGCTTCTCGACGGCCCGCACCGGTCGAGGGAGTCGATCGCGCACGCTTCCCATGTGCTCGAGTGGCGACACCCGGTGCCGCTGATCGGGCGGGCATCCCAGGTAGAGACCGTCGAGCTCTAGTGGCGTGGCG